>JBILAN010000156.1:0-3642 GCA_044354135.1 Luteolibacter sp. | reverse complement strand
TCTCCCCCGCACATATCGAGACTGGCATCCCGCTCACCGCACCCGGCGATGCGCCGCTCGTCGTCGAGATCGATTTGTCCGCCACCAACATCGGCGACGGCAACCTGCCCAGCACGGTCATGGTTGGCCTCCTCCCGGTGGACTTAATCTCAGATTTGAACAACGACGGCCAAATCACCGCCGCTGACAATCCACTTCGAGACGCCGCGATGGCGGGCGGAGCGACGGATGAAATCAAAGACAAAGGCACCGAATTCATCTTCCACAACGACACGCTGTCCAACGGCATTTGGGACAAGGAAGACACCGACCCTGCAAAGCCCGCCTCTGAGAAAAACGACGATGATGCCGAGGAAATCACCATCAAACCCGGCATCACCGAGGGCGAGGTTTGGCTCGATCATCCCGCCATCGCCGGACTCTCGTTCTACAAAACCCGCGAGTGCAACGCGGCCGACAAAGTGAACCTCTCGCCGAGCAGCAAGTTCACCGTCTCCGCCTCCAACCCGTTCCCGGACAAGCTTTTCATGCGAGCCGACGGCACTCTTACCTACCCCGATGCCGATCCACAGTTCGCGGGCGACCTCGTTCTCAAAATCAAAGTCGGCACCAACGGACAGGAAATCGAGGCGTTGAAGATGAAGCTGACTGTCGTCAAGCAGCTAGGGGCGAAAAAGTATTTCCATGCTGCAAGAGATTACATCATGGAGAATAACTCCCGCATTTTTGTGCGTGATAAAGCATACGGTTCAAGCACGTCTTTTCGTGTTGTTTCAATGCTGGAGGAACTAGCAAGGATGTATCCAATTGATGCAGCAAGGAGGACCACGGGAGCGCCATTCAAGGGAATAGATCAAGTAAACGCTGCTTACGACGGCTCAATCCACGTCGTGGTCAACGGCAATATGAATTTTTTCAGCGATGATCGCTTTAATGGCACAGTTGGTAATATTGCTGCCGCCCTTCAAGGACTGATTACTGACAAGTGTCATGGCAGGCTAGTGCGAATGAACTCTTATGATGCTGCGGTATCAAGTGATAATACTTCAAGCACATCCTCACCTGAAGGGAGTGATTTAGCAGGGGATACATACGGACGGTATATCGCACAATATAATCAGGAGAATAAATATTCCTTGGCGGCAGGAAGAGTTCCTCTGCCATCTCCGTCCGGTGGTCCAAGTGCGGCAATGGGCGGGCTATCTACAAATTACTCAAATGCTGATCGTGTGAATCGAGAGTATCAACTTATTGGTTATTCTAAATGCACTGATACGAACAAGGGTATTGTATTCACCGCAACGCAACTTACTGGAACAGGATCCGGACCTTCTCTAGCAGAGGATGCCAAGAAATCTGGTGTAGCAGCGTTACCAAGTGGTGATGCTGATGACTTGCAGATTTTATTGCTGGATGGCGGCACATCAACAGCGATGGCTCACGCCAAACCAGACGGCAGCCTTTCTACCCGAGTCAAAAAAGGAAAGCACACTGGCACACTTTACTACATCAACACATATCTACTTTTCCACTGTGAGAAACCACGACCATAAAACCGATAAATTTCAATTATTCGCATTAATCGCCATCTTTGGGATGACTTTTAGTTGCGATAAAAAATCGAAGGAGACTGATCTTCCAAAAGAAAATCAACGTCCGCAAACAAGCCGTGATTTACAGGAAGACAAAATGCCCAAATCTGGCAACTCCGAGGAACCTGCAAACAAGAAAGAACCAGCAAACAAGGAGGAAAGTGCATCATCTTTAGTTCCTCAACTTCGAGAAAATATTGGAGTAGAATTACCTCAAATCCAACTGCATCCCGAAGTTAAGAAAAGCCGTGATGAGATCGGTTCGGAATTATCTGCACTACTGAACGATAAAGAAAAGTCTGGTAAGTATGTTATAAAAAAGTGGTCAGAATTGACTTCCTTTTTGCCGAGAACACCACTTTCTTCTTCAAATGTTTCGGCAATAAGCGATGGGTTGATACTTCCGCCTGAATGCCTAGAAGTTTTTCGTGATTCGGCTACTTATACTGAATTGGTCCTTGCGGGAAAGCATCTCGCTTTTACTGAGCCTGCAGAAATCAGAGCTTCTGCAGGAATACTAAGTCTTGGGACTGGCCTAGGAGACATGCTTCCTAGCCTACTCCTGAAGCATTCAAACGATTTGCCACCCACGGAATCGGACATCGCTATCTTTGCAGCGATAGTAACAAGTATCAGTGATTCACCTCCCAACATGACATCAATTGACGAATGGAGAAATTTGGCAAAGTCCAAAAATCCGATATATCGACTGATAGCAATAAAAGCGGCTGGTCAAGGTAGTTGGAATGAAAATCGCACTGATGGAATACTTGGTTTTACAACTCTTTATGAGAAAGAAACAGATCCACAAATTTTAAGCAATCTAGCTCAAATACTTGCGACAGTTCCCAGCTTAGAAGCTCGGCGGAGATTGGAATTATTAAGCAGTATTGCAGCATCTTCAAACAATGATCTTTTGAAAGAAGATGTCAGCCAAGCCTTGCGAGGTAATGATTTAATTCTTCCTAACGCTAGCAAATGACATCGTCTGAAAACCACCCACCCTCCCACTCTAGCAACTCCCTCCGAAGATCGTCGCTCCGCACCGCCAGACATCCCGCTTGCGGCTGTCACGCGAGCTGCTAAGTCCTGCGGGAACATGTGACGTGCGCGGGGTAATGCTGCATCCAGTCCGGGTGCCTCCCAGCCATTGGGGTCTCCCAGCCATTGGGGTCAGGTGTCGCATCTTAACATTTAACTTGATTACGTGAGCGGAACGAACAGGTTGATGTCATGCCACGGGCGTTGAGACATCAGTATGCGGGAGCAGTTTGGCAGACTATGCGAGGGGCAAAGGTCCTGATTGGTTAGAGATGGATCGGCTGCTCAACGCGTTCGAGCTTGCGAAGGATGGCCGGGGACGGAGGGCGTATTTGTCATGGCTGGAAGCGCGTGCGGAGAATGATGACGGGAAAGTGAACGATGCGGCAATGAAGGCGCTGAGGCGTGGTTGGTATCTGGGAGAACCGAGTTTCGGAGATAAGCTGCGTTCTCTGATTTCTCCTGAGCAGGTGAGGGTAACAGGTAGAGATGGCGTAGCGAAATCTCACGATGAAGCCGCAGCGGAGGAGTTGGTGAGCCGAGTATTGGACGCGGTAGGGTTGCCACAGGATAGGTGGAAGCTGGCAAAGATCCGCAAGGGTGACGAGCGCAAGGTGCTGGTTGCATCCGTTTCACGCAAGCACACGTCCGTGTCAAATGACTGGCTGGCGGAACGGCTAGTGATGGGGCATACGGGTTCCGTTAGCCGTCTGATCGGAGTGTTTGGAAGGAACAAAGCAAACGTCAAAAAAATGAACGAAATCGATAAAATGTTAAGATGCGACACCTGACCCGAATGGATGGAAAATGTTAAAATGCGACACCTGACCCGAATGGATGCTGACCCGAATGGATGCGACACCTGACCCGAATGGGACCTTGCATCACCTCCAGCACCTTGCCCGAGCCAATGTTGCGGGCTACATGCAGGGCGTGAACCTCACGGGTGTATTCATCTACCACGCTCAGCACGCGGTAAGAACCTCCCTTGATCGTGGTGTCATGAATG
>JBILAN010000130.1:0-4432 GCA_044354135.1 Luteolibacter sp. | reverse complement strand
GGTAGCACCAGCCACAAAGAGCTTAATTAGATCTCCTTGTTTGTAGGCTGATAATCGACTTTTTCTTTGATACATGGACTGGGCTAGTTTAGTGATTTTAGATCACTTAGCTAGTACAGCCCCTTACTCTATATCACAAGCCAAGTTCTAAATTTTCAAAGACAAAACCGCAGCTACGAAGATAATTCCAGTCTCCTGTCTTCTGTTTGACTACGCTCCGCTCCGTCCAAGCCATTACGGCTTTGCCATTTTTCTAATAGCTCGTTATCACTCGCACTGCTTTCCTGCCTCCTGCCTCCTGCCTCCTGCCTCCTGCCTCCTGTCTTCTGTCTCAATCTTCAACTCTTCCTTGAAATTTAGAGTTTAAAGTTTGAAGTTTCATCCCTGCATGTCCGACGAGCTTGACCTGTTCTCCCTTACCCCCGCGCCTGAAAAGCGTGTGGCGGATTTGCGTCAACTCATCGACCACCACAACCAACTTTATTACACCCAAGCCGAGCCGGAGATCTCCGATGCCGATTACGACAAGCTGTTCCGCGAGCTTGAAGATCTGGAAAACAAATACCCGCACCTCGCCGATCCCAACTCCCCCACCCAACGGGTCGGTTCCAAACCTCTCGAAGGCTTCTCACAAATCACCCACCCCGTCCCGATGTTGAGCATCGATGACGTGTTCGAACTCAAAGACTCGGAAACTCCCGAAGCCGAACTCATCGCCTTCTACCGTCGCCTCCAAAAAAACCTCGGTCGCGAAAACATCGCCGTCACCCTTGAACCGAAAATCGATGGTGTCGCCGTCTCCTTGTATTACGAAAACGGAAATCTCAAATACGCCGCCACCCGCGGCGACGGCACCACCGGCGACGACGTCACTCAAAACGTCCGCACTATCCGAAATATTCCTCTAACACTTTCTTCCCAACCCACCGAACCCGAAATCATCTTCTCGCCACAAGCCGCCTTTTCCGACGGACTCGCAGAAGACCCCGCCGATTACAAAATCTCATCTCCCTCTAGTGGAGTTGACTTCGAATCCATCCTACCTTATGAAAACAGCTATGAACACCGAACAGAAAATGCCGCTCTCCCCGCAGTATCTTCGCAAGGCTCGCCACAAAGCCTGGCTCGAAGGCTTCAAGAAGACTTCGCAGGAAAAGATGGAGACAATGTGGCGCAACGGATCCGACGTGAAACCGAATCCATTCTTAAATGGGGAGCTGATACTGGTCGGATGCTCTTCGCAGAAGGCTTATTTGGACTCGCAGAAGACTGGAAAAAATTCGGAGGACAGTCCGAACACACCGTTTTCCTAGCCGAAAAATTCGAGCGCGTCGTAAAATTCACCCTCCCTCCCAATTTCGGAGCGCAGGGCAGCATTCCTTACTTACGCAATATCGACGCTTGCAATCGCCTCTTCGGTGACGACATCTGGTTCCATGGCATCCTCGCCACCGAGCAAGGTCCCGCCTTTGTCATTTCACAACCCTACGTCGATGGCACCGAGCCAACCCTGGAAGAGGTCGCCAAATGGTTCACCGACCAAGGCTACATTTCCAACGGTCACAACCGCTGGCTTCATCCTGTAACTGGAGTCGATATCGCCGACGCCCATACCGGCAACCTCATCAAATCCTCCGACGGCGAACTCATCCCCATCGACCTCCAAGTCCTCAAGGAGGAAAATTTCAAATCTCAAATTTCAAATTTCAACATCCCCTCCATCCTTGAAATCCGTGGCGAGATTTTCATGCCGAACTCTGCCTTCGCTGCGATGAATGAAGAGCGCGACGAAGCAGGTCTCCCCACTTTCGCAAACCCTCGTAATGCCACAGCCGGAACGATCAAACAGCTCGACCCTAAAATCGTCGCCCAACGTCCCCTCGCCTTTCTTGCTCACGGTCTCGGCGCTTACGATGGCGATGACCTGAATTCCGAAACCGATTTCCATGCGTTGTTAGATCAGTTTTCCATTCCAAGAAACCAACCTGTACGCATCGCCGAAAACCTCGATGAACTTCTGGCAGGCATCGCTTTCTACCGCGACCACCGCCACGACATCGACCATGCCACCGATGGAGTTGTCGTGAAAGTCATCGACCGCGCCGAACGCGAGGAACTCGGTTTCACCTCCCGCGCTCCGCGCTGGGCCGCCGCCTACAAATTTCTCCCCGAGCAACAGGAAACCACCCTCAACGCCATCTCCATCCAGGTCGGCCGCACCGGCGTTCTAACACCTGTCGCCGAACTCACCCCCGTTCTCATCTCCGGCTCAACTGTTTCCCGCGCCACCCTGCACAACCAGGACGAGATCACCAAAAAAGGCATCTACATCGGTGCCAAAGTCCTCGTCGAAAAGGCCGGAGAAATCATTCCCGCCATCGTCAAGGTTATCGATCCCGATCCCGCGAAACCCGCCTTCTCGATCTACGATTACGTTGCTGGAAAATGCCCTTCCTGCCACGCTCCCATCACTCAGGAAGAAGGCTTTGTCGCATGGCGCTGCACGAATTTCGAGTGCCCAGCCCAAGCCGTCACTGCCATCTCCCACTTCTCCGCCCGCAAAGCCCTCGATATCGAAGGTCTTGGTGAAACCGTCGCCGAAGCCCTCGTCCGCCACGGCCACGCCAAAAGCCCGCTCGACCTCTTTTCCCTAACAGAGGAAACCCTAGCCAACCTCAACCTCGGCACCGAAGAAGCCCCACGCCGCTTCGGCGAGAAAAACGCCGCAAAAATCCTCACCGCCCTCGAAGCCGCCCGCATCAAACCCCTGAACAAATGGCTCTTCGCCATGGGCATCCGCCAACTCGGCGAATCCGCTGCGAAAGAACTTTCACGACTCCACCGAAATCTAACAGATATACCGAAGTCTGAAATCCTCACCGAGTTACTCAACGACACCCGCCCCGACGCGAAAAAGAAAAACCCCGCCCTCGAACCATATGCCATCACCGGCGATGTCGGCCGCGCAGTCGCGGAATCCATCCTGTCCTTTTTCCACTCCGAAGCCGGACAACACACCCTCCAACGCTTCGCTGAGCTCAACATCAATCCAGAGTCTAACAACTATTCCCCAAAACCCGCCGAAGCCCCGAAACTCCCCTTCACCGGAAAAACCTTCGTCATCACCGGCACGCTCTCCTTGGATCGCGACCATTTCAAAACCATCATCGAACAAAACGGCGGAAAAGTTTCCGGCTCCGTCTCCAAGAAAACCGACTACGTTCTCGCTGGAGAATCCGCCGGCTCAAAACTCGAAAAAGCCAAAGAACTCGGCGTCCAGATCCTGGATGAAGCCGCGTTTGAGACTCTGATTTAACTCTGTTTCACTAAAAATCCGAACCACGGATCGACGCGGATGAACACGGATTAAACAGGTAAAATAATGCCTCAATTCGTAATCAAAGCCTTTATCAGTCTCGGATTCAAAAAACCACTGCTAGATCATATCCGCGTTCATCCGTGGTTCTATTTAATTCCCTTTTCCCAAGACGTGACAAATCCCCCCGAAGCGTTTACTGGAGCGCATGTTGAATCAACTCCACCTTGATCGCTGGGCCGAAGTTCTAGTCAAACACGCCACCAATATCCAGCCCGGCAGCATCGTCCGCATCAACGCCCAAGCCAGCGCGGAACGTTTGCTTGAGGCGGTTTATCGCAAAGTCCTGATCGCTGGTGGCTTGCCCATGGTCAATTGTCGCCCTGAATTTTTAGGCGAAGCGTTTTACGAACTCGCCAACGAACAACAACTCGATTGGACCAGTCCTCTAGCTAAATTGGAAACCGAAATCATCGATGCATCCATCAACATCGGCGCGTCCAACAATTTGCGTGCATTGGATAAATTCGATCCCAAAGTCACCCAACGCGCCGCGCGTGCCGAAGGCTCCACACGCGAAATCTTTTTCCAACGCGCCGCCGTCGCCGACGATCCATCCATCGATTCCACCCTCAAGCCCCTGCTTTGGACCACCACCCTTTTCCCCACCAATGCCTATGCCCAAGACGCGGGCATGAGTTTAAAAGATTACTGCAACTTCGTCGTCCGCGCCTGCCAACTCAATCAGGAATATCCCGTCGCTTTCTGGCAGGAACTCGATCGCTGGCAATGTGAGCTCGCCAAGCAACTCATGACCGGCAGTGAACTCCATTTCCAAACCCCCGCTGGAACCGATCTCAAGGTCGACATCTCAGGCGCGCGCTGGCTCTCCAGCCCGGGTCGTAAAAATTTCCCCGATGGCGAAGTCTACTCCGGACCCAATCTCGATGCTCCGAACGGCGGAGCCGATGGCGTGGTGTTTTTCGACAAACGCTGCGTCTACCAAGGCCATGCTGTACGCAACGCCCGAGTCGTCATGAAAAACGGCCGCGCCACCGATGTCACTGCAGACGAAGGCGAGGCCTTCCTCATCTCCATGCTCGACCAAGATGATGG
>JBILAN010000025.1:0-33794 GCA_044354135.1 Luteolibacter sp. | reverse complement strand
GTTCCTGGTTCCTAGTTCTTGGTTGGGCTCCGCGCCTAAACATTGGCGAACCGAGAACCAAGAACCAAGAACTCCCCTTCAAATAAGCCGGTCGGAGACGCGGCTCTCCAAGCCTTGACACCCACCCCCGCCTAGTGCATTTCCGCGCCATGCCTAAACTTTCCATCCGCAACCTCGACGTTTCCTCTAAAGTAGTTCTGATGCGCGTCGATTTCAACGTGCCTCTTAAAGATGGACAAATCACCGACGATACTCGCATCCAAGCTGCGGTTCCCTCGATCAAACACCTTCTCAACGGCGGTGCGAAACTGGTTCTCTGCTCCCACATGGGCCGACCCGATGGCAAAGCCGATCCGAAATACTCTCTCGCACCCACCGCGAAACGTCTGGGTGAAATCCTCGGCCATGAAGTAAAACTCGCTCCCGATTGTATCGGGGCGGAAGCCGCTGAACTCCGCAAAAACCTCCAGCCCGGCCAAGTGCTCGTTCTCGAAAACACCCGCTATCACGCGGAAGAAGAAGCGAACGATTCCGCTTTCGCCAAAAACCTCGCAGGCAGTGCCGAGATCTTCGTCAACGACGCCTTCGGCACTGCCCACCGCGCTCACGCCTCCACGGAGGGAGTCACGAAATTCATTCCGGTTTCTGCCATGGGCTTCCTCATCGAGAGCGAACTCGAATACCTCGAGGTCAAACTTCAAAACCCCGAGCGTCCTTTCCTCGTCATCATGGGCGGATCGAAAGTTTCCGATAAAATCCAGGTCATCACCGCACTCATGGAAAAGGCCGACGCCTTCCTCATCGGCGGTGCGATGGCCAACACCTTCCGCAAAGCCCAAGGCTTCGAAACCGGCGACTCCCGCGTCGAAACCGATAAACTCGAGCTCGCCCTCAGCATACTTGAGAAAGCCAAATCCAAAGGCGTCGATTTCCTCCTCCCTGCCGATACCCGCATCACCCAGGAATTCAAAGACGGCGCAACCACCAAGCTCTCTGGCGTTTACGGCCAAGGCGGCGGCGTAGAAAAAGGCTGGGAAGGCATCGACATCGGCGACGTTGCAATCGCGGAATTCGAAGCCGAAATCGCCAAAGCCAAAACCATCATCTGGAACGGCCCGGTCGGAGTCTTTGAAATCGAAGCCTTTGCCAAAGGCACCCGCGCCATCGCGGAAGCCATGGCGAAATCGAATGCCACCACCATCGTCGGCGGCGGAGATTCTGTCACAGCCGTCAATAAATTCGGCCTAGACAACAAAATGACTTTCATCTCGACCGGCGGCGGTGCATCGTTGGAACTCCTCGAAGGCAAATCCCTCCCCGGCGTTGCAGCTCTGAGCGAAGCCTAATTCTTCCTAACAACTTTTAACAAATAACATTTAACATCACATGTCCCGCAAGCCCATCTTCGCCGCCAACTGGAAAATGAACAAAGGAGCCTCAGAAACCGAGGACTTCATCAAATCATTCCTCTCCAAAACCCAAGGCCTCAACATCCATGCGGATATCGTCATCGCGCCACCTTTTCTTTCGCTGCCGAAGCTCGCGGATCTCCTCCATCACTCCAATCCGGGTAAAAACGCACACTCCATCGGCATCGCAGCACAGAACTGCTCGCAGTTCGATTCTGGCGCCTACACCGGTGAAGTCAGCGTGCTAATGCTCCGCGAATTTTTCGTCCACTACGTCATCATCGGCCACAGCGAACGTCGCTCAATCTATGGTGAAACAGATCCAGTGATTAACGCCAAGCTCAAGAAAGCCCGCCAAGCGAATTTGAAACCCATCTTCTGCATCGGGGAAACCCTCGCTGAACGCGAAGCCGGACAACTCGAATTCGTCCTCCGCACCCAAGTCACCGAAGGCCTCAGGGACGTTTCCGAAAAAGACCTCTCCGACATCATCATCGCCTACGAACCCGTATGGGCAATCGGCACTGGCGTCACCGCCACCTCCGAACAAGCCCAAGAAGCCCACGCCTTTGTCCGCTCTCTCATCGCCGACCTCTACGGCTCCGAGTCCGCCGCCAAAATCCGCATCCAATATGGTGGCTCCGTCAAACCCGATAATGCCGCTGAACTCATGGCCTGCCCTGACATCGACGGCGCACTCATCGGAGGTGCATCCCTCGATCCTCTGTCGTTCCTCGAAATCATCAAAAACGGGACGCAAGAGTAAGTTTAAATAGGGAGAGTGGACATTCCTGTCCACTGAGCCATGGGCGGACAGAAATGTCCGCCCTCCTTATTTCACCCCATTGATTTCCGAAAAATCCCGTTCATTAGCCTAAAGAGGAAAATGAACCACTGATTAACACTGATTAACACTGATGCTAAGAGGATTAGAAAGAATTCTTCATTCACCTAAAAGGTGAGACTGAAAAAATTCATAACTCTTTGATTATCCGTGTCTATCTGTGTCCATCCGTGGTTCCATTTCTGTTTATAGGATTAGAGCTCAGCGAAAAAGTCCGCGACCTCGCCACCAATCTCAAACTCAAAACCGCCGGCATAATCTTCGCGACTGAAGCCAATCACCTATCCAGCCAAACCTCCCGCCTCTGCGATAACGTCGCAAAACTCCACGCCGATGTCCCCCTGAATCAGACGCCGCCAAAGCAGCGATCCCTGACCCAGAAGCCCTCGATCAGGAAAAAATCCAGATCCAACGTGAAAATCACGAACTTCGTAAGGACTTCAAAGACGTTCTCAAAGCCCTGTTCATGTGGGTAGACGATCCGAAAGAACGACTGAAATCGAAGCTCAGAGGGATTTTTAAGAGTCGAAGGTCTAAAGGTCTTAAAGTCTAAGCTACAACCGCTGGTGCGGTTTGAATGAATGAACCTTCAGTCGTTCCTCGAAATCATCAAAAACCGGACGCAAGAGTAAATCCGTCGCCGATTTTTCTTTCATAGATCCGATCCAGATTAAAGGTCATTTCATCGAAATGATAAACCTTCCGTTTATAATTCGTAATTAGAATTCACACATACGAATCAACTTTAGTCTTTCTACGGTCTTTGATAAAACACACCTACATACTCGGCGCGATATTTCTAGCTGCATGGCCATATTCCCTCGCAGCAAAAGAAAATATTGAATCACTCTCCCCTGGCTTGGTCGCAACATATCAAGATGATGCGCGTTCAATTTCGGAAATCGTCGCGCTGCCTGAGCTTGGCCTAACAGCAGAGGAAAGCCCACACCCTGGGGTCAAGCCGGTCTTCGAATTTAGTTACAAAGGTTTTTTGAAAATAACCCAAGCGGGCAGCTACCGGTTTGAAACTCAAGGATTACTCTCAATTAATGGTCAACCCGTGGCGCAGGAAATCAAGCTCGAGGCGGGAAATCACTCAATACTTCTGACCCACAAGCGCGCTCCCGGCGACTCACGGTTCGGCTTGTCTTGGCAATCGGAACATTTCGTAAAAGAACCTGTGCCGCCCATCGTACTCTGGCATAAGCCCTTGCCACCGTTTCCTCAAAACGCAGACGGCAGATTTCCATCACCATCGCACCGCATTCGCGCGGCACTTGCCACCTTCAAATGCGCCTCATGCCACGACGCAGATTTCCTCGAAACGATGCATCATAAATTCGCGCCGGATTCTCTGCTCGCTCTCATACGCCACGCTAACACACCCAAGTGGTATGGTTCTCTAACAGGACCATTGCTTGAGGAAAACGCAACCCTAACCCAACTCGCCACAGACCTTAAAAAACTACCGAGCTCACAACGTGTCCGCGCTTCACCTGCAGCCGAACCTAACAGCCCGAAGAACATGGTGGGCACACAAAAAGGACTTGCTTGCATCGCCTGCCACGACCTCAAGCACCACAAAACCGAAGCCGAGTCCAAAGGACCGAATCTCGCACTCATCACCGAGAGAGTCTCCTACGACTGGTTCGTGCGCTGGATGGAAAATCCGGGACGAATGAAACCCGGCGTGCCGATGCCCGCATTTTTCGCAGGCCAAGAACCTGCTCTTCGCCAGAAAAACATCGACGCCCTTTGGGACTATTTTGCATTGGGTCAACAGATGGAATTGCCTGACGAATTGTACGTTAATCCGAACCAATTCATTTTAAAAGCATCCAACCGCCCCATCTATAGCCGTACCTACATCCGCCTCCCCGACGGTCGCGAGTTACTAAGAGCCATCTGCGTTGGCCTACCTAACGGAGTTTCCTATTGCTTCGACTCGGAAACGTGCCAACTCGCCTATGTATGGACCGGCGGTTTCCTTGATATGGCACCTCACTGGCAAAACCAGTCCGGCATGCCCACCCCAGTCATCGGCACTCCTTTTTTCCTACAGTCATCCAAAGAAGGTCTTCGCATCGGTGATCACAAACCCGTCTTCACTGGGTATGAAATCGTCGAAGGAATACCACGCTTCGAGTTCACTATCGGCGAAGCCAAAATACGCCTTCTCATCGATGCTCCGTCGCCAGATTCTATCAGACAAAATTTCTCCATCAGTAAACTCGACAAGCCTATCAGCTTCATCGCACCGAAATTAGAATCACCGCTCGCGATAAAAGCATCACTAGGCACTTGGGCGGAAAACCGTTTAACAATTACTGATACAGGCAATGTTGAATTTACTCTCACCACGGAAAAGAAACAATAAGCATGAACCATTTCCGCTCCATCTTTCTCTGTCTCTGCCTCGCCTCCCAGTTGATGGCGCAATACACCGTCCGCGAAATCCCCGTTCCGGAAAGCACTGTAATCGAGGCCGGTGGTGTCTGTCACTGGCCCGATGGTTCGCTAGTCGTCGCCACCCGCCGCGGCGACATCTGGACGATGCGCCATGGTCAGTGGAACCGCTTCGCCACTGGCCTAATGGATCCTCTGGGTATCTGGGCTGACAAAACGGGCGAGGCATTCGTCACTCAATCCTCGGAACTTACCCGCATCCGAGATCTCAATAGCGATGGAATCGCCGATCGCTACGAAACCGTCACCTCAGACTGGGGAGTGCCAGGCTCGAAAACAGATTTCGTCTACGGACTCTGCCGTGATAGCCAGGGAAATTTCTACGGTTCAATGCATACCACCCACGCGCCTTGGGCAGGCGGTGTGAAACACTCACCTAACAACTTCGGTGGCCCCATGGGCGCAGCCATGATCGGCCGCGGCTGGTCTTTTCAAGTCAACAAAGAAGGAAAACTCACTTGGTGGTCCTCCGGCCTGCGCGCGCCAAACGGACTTGGCTTCAACTCATCTGGCGACCTTTTCGCAACCGATAACCAAGGCGACTGGGTCGGCACCAGCGCCCTGCATCACATCAAACAAGGCGACTTCCACGGTCATCCTTCCTCCTACCAATGGGATCCAAAACGTACACTCGATCTAAATGTCCCGCTCGACAAACTCGCCACAGAGCTGAATAAAATTCGCAAGCGCCCCGCCGTACTTTTCCCGCACGGGATTTTAGGAAACTCACCATCACAACCCGTGCTCGCGCCCGCCGATGGAAAATTTGGCCCCTTTGCCGGGCAAATGTTTGTCGGAGACAATGTTGCTCCACTCATAAGCCGCGTGTTTCTCGAAAAGATCGATGGAGAATATCAAGGCGTATGCTTCCCATTTCTCCGCGAACATGGCCTTAAAAAAGCGTTATGCCGCATGACCTTCTCACCTCAGGGCAGCTTAGTCATCGGTTACGGCTGCCGTGGCTGGGGACCAGCAACCGATGGGATTCAAGAAGTGGTCTGGACAGGAAATACACCTTTCGAAATGCAGCACATCCGCCTGCTCGCCGATGGATTCGAAATTCGCTTCACCAAGCCTCTCGCCGAACAGGACATAGCAAAAGCGTTTTCACTCCAATCCTACTTTTACAAATACCATCATACTTATGGCTCGCCGATCACTGATACAAAACCTCTCGCCATCAGCGATGTCTACCTCTCTGCCGACCGCTACGTCATACGCCTCGGCACCGCACCGCTAGAAACCGGCAGAATCTACGAGTTCAAACTCAACAACGTAAAAGCCGCAGATGGCACCGTGCTTACCAACAACGAGGCCTACTACAACCTCAATAAGCTCCTGCCTGACTGGCCGTTTTTCCCTTTCTGCATGGATCATCATGACAGCGAAAAACGCGATCTTGCCGCACAAGCAAAGCTGTTCCGCGAACTCGGCTATGACGGAGCCGGTCACCTCGCCCAAGAATTCGGCTATAAAGGCATAGGCACCGTGAATGTTACTGTCGAACAACGCGCCAAAAGCCTTGAGGCTGAGGGATTGCGACTGAAACAAGTTTTCGCACGCATATTTCTGGAGAAGGAAAACCCAATCGACCTCAAACGGATCGCAGAAATCATGCCCACCCTCGCCGAACACCGCAGCCAACTCATCGTGTTGCTAATCGGAAATCGCGCGGCAAATCTCGACGACAAGGCGGTTGCCATGCTCGGTCAGATCGCCGATATCGCAAAGCCCTACGGCGTGACCATCGCCATTTATCCTCACCACCAAGACTACACCCAAACGATAGACGAAGCACTGAGGCTCGTGAAAAAACTCAACCGACCCGAAGAAGTCGGCGTGATGTTCACCTTCACCCACTGGCAGAACTACGATCCCAACCGCGACCTGCATACAGTATTAACCCATGCCGCACCGTTTCTCAAATCTGTTAGCATCAACGGATCAAATAATGAAAAACCCGCCGTCCTCCCCCTTTCCGAAGGTAACTATGATAACTCAGATCTGTTAGAAATTCTGCGCAATATTCATTTCAAAGGACCCATAGGTCTGATGTGCTGGGGTCTCGGCGGCGATGCGCGTATCCACTTGAGTTCTTCAATAAATAAATGGAACCGTCTAACCTCTGAAAATCAATTCGAGATCAAGAATCACATCGCTGAGTTCGAAACAAAGGATCTCAAGGGGCGGATCGGCGACGGACGTTTCATTGGTCTAAACCAGCTCGTTCACAAACCCAGCAGCACAAAAATTTCCGGAGACGGAGTAGCAAACCGCCATGGATTACTGACTCTCTATCGCGTCTTTACCCGCAATCATCGCTATGGCGAAAGTGCCTATGCATGGCCAGAACGCGAGATCACCTCGAAGGGCGACACCCTGGAAATGCGCTGGCCTGCCACTGCGACCAGACCCTTCGAGTTACAGGCACGTTACAGCTTTCCCGAACCCAATATGGTGAAATTGCAGGTTAGCGTAACAGCGCGCGCGGAGTTGGTCGATTTCGAGGTGCAGACGGCATCCTATTTCGATACGACATTTCCGCGCGCGGAAGTCCAGATCGGAGCAGAAAAATTCGCCACATCCCCTGCTCAAGTCGGTATGTGGCACGCATTTCCTCGCAACGAACGTGCCATTGTCATCATTAACGACGGGCGCTGGCGACAAGGTAGCTCACCGGTCACTTTCACCGTGCGGGAACCTTTTTCAACTCCACTTAGCATCCGCCGCCATGCCAGTGACAAGCTGTCCGCCACTCTAAACTCAAGCGCGGAAGACTGTTTCGCAATCTATACCGCCCACGACGGTGAAGCACACTTTTCCAACTACCACGCACTGTTCGGGCGAACCATCCCAGCGGGCACCACAGCCACAGCCAGCGTCATTCTCACAATAAAATAGCGAATAAAACATAGCAGGGGCAAGAACTTGGGCGTTTCTTATTCACTTCCGGCATGCTTTCACCCAAAAAATAAATAAACTTCTAAGTTTTCTCAGGCCCGCGTGTCTCATAGGGTGAACCTATGAAATTCCTGCTATTCCTGTTGTTAACATGTGGCTTTTCACTCGCTGCCGATGCCCCCGCTTTGAGAAAACAAGCCGCAGAGCTCGAGAAACAAGGAAATTGGAAAGAAGCCTACGAAGTTCGCGTCAAACTTCTCCGCGAAGTCAACGATGCAGAATCCGGCGACGATCTCGACAAAGCGCTCAACTCCCAACGCCAACTCCGCGAACACGATAAACTCGACGCCCTGTTAGATGAACTGACTGTCAGCAAAAAAGACAATCCACAGTTCATGGAGGCGGCCGGAAACGCCTACCTTAACGGTCACGGTCATTACGGACAGTTTCTCGACAACAAATTTAAACGCGGTGGTTTCGATGGCAGAGGAGAATACCGCCAAGTATTCGAACAAGATCGTATCCGCGCCATGCAGTGCTTCATGGAAGCCCTTCGTACAGTCGAAAAAGGCGGTGCGGATGAAGTCGTGGTCCTTAATAGCCTGAAACGAGCACTTCTCTACAACCGAACCGGCTCACATTACCTCTGGCGGCTTTTCATTCTAACCGATATCTCCAAAACACCTGACTACTCGGAACAAATCGATACTATCACCAGCGATGGCGCACCTGCTGATGCCGAAGGCAACCCCTCTTTGATCGATGTCCCGGAATCTTGGCAAGCCGCCAAATCCGATGGCGAAAGATGGCGTTGGATCTTGCAGGAAATCGCACGCATTGATCCTTTGCAAAAAAATCAGCGCGATTACGAATGGCTAACATTTTGCCAACAAAACTACGACGTCGGCACCCTTGCCCGTTACTCATGGTGGAGCCAGCCCGATGTTAAAGAACGCAATGGCATCCTCCAGGCATCCACTCTCAAGGAAACCGAAACCATTGCCCGCCTCGCCAGCGGTGTGAAACGTTTCACCCTCCGCGAAGACTACCAATTCATCCCCGGACTCCGCACCCTGATGCAGAAAAGCAAGGATGGTTCATCAGCCGCAGCGGGCGATGACCTCGTCCAAATTTTCCTCAACCGCAGCCAATACCCGAAAGCCGTAGAAACCCTTAAGGAAGTCATAGAACTCCACGGCCCTGGCCCTAACGAATCTCGCACCAACCTACTCAAACAAATCACTGGCAACTGGAGCCGTTTCAATCAAACCCCCACCTACTACGCCGGAGATCCGGTCGCCGTTTCCTACACCTACCGAAACGCCAAAGAAACCTCACTCAAACTCAACAAGGTCAACGATGAACTGATCATGAGTGATCTCATCGAATACCTGAAGTCAGAACCCAACGAACTCGATTACAACAAAGTCAATTTTCACAACCTCGGCAACCGCCTGATCGATCAAGATCGCAAACGCTACGTCGGCGATGAAGTCCGCTCATGGAAACAAGCACTCGAGCCGGCTCCCAACCACGCCGATACCATCACCGACCTCGACCTAGGAAAACTCGCTCCGGGTTGCTATCTGTTAGAATCCAAACTTTCTGATGGTAACACCTCTTGGATCACTATCTGGGTTCGCGATCTCGTTATCCTCAAACGCGCTAATGGTGACAATGGCATCTTCTATCTCGTCAACGCCAAAGATGGCACTCCTGTCGTCGGAGAAATGGAATTCTTCGGTTACCAAACCATCTATCTCGAAAAACCCAAAGGCAAACGCCGCTTCGAAATCAAAACCCAAAGTTTCCGTCAAAAAACCGATGGAACCGGCAAGCTCCAGCTCAAAAATTCAAACTACGAGAATTTCCAATGGTATGTCATCGCCCGCTCCGGCGATCGCCGCGCCTATCTCACCAACCAGCATTTCAACTGGTATGACCACGGTGACCTAACAGATTACCAAGCCCAAAACACCATCGGCATCACAGACCGTCCTGTCTATCGTCCCGGCCAAACGGTTCATATGAAAATCTGGGCAGGTGAATCCCGCTACAATCTCGCCGATGTCTCCACCTACGCAAACAAAACCGCCGACATCACGATCCGCGACGGCAGAGGTGAAATTGTTTTCGAAAAAGCCGGTATTCCGACGGATGCCTACGGTGGTGCGACCTTTGATTATAATCTCCCCGACGAAGCCACTCTCGGAGCTTACAACATCACTGTCACGGGCGGCGTTCCTCATGCGAACTTTTCCTTCCGTGTCGAGGAATACAAAAAACCCGAATATGAGGTCATCGTCGAAGCACCGAAAGAACCCATTGCCCTTGGAGAAAAATTTGATGTCACGGTTCTGGCAAAATATTACCACGGCGCACCCGTCACCGAAGCCACAGTGAAAATCAAAGTGCAACGCAACTTTTTCAACAATCGCTGGTTCCCAGATGGTCCATGGGATTGGCTTTACGGCTCGGGCTATTGGTGGTGCTACTCTGAATCCCCTTGGTATCCCGGCTGGAGCAACTGGGGCTGCATCCGCCCCGCACCTCCATGGTGGCAACACGGCCGCATGGGCGCACCCGAACTCATCATTGAACAAACCTTCCCTATCGGCGCAGATGGTAAAGTCAAAGTCACCATCGACAGCTCCATCGCAAAACTCGTCCATGGCGATCAGGACCATACCTACTCCATCACCGCGGAAGTCATCGACTCCTCACGCCGCACCATCGTCGGCAACGGCTCAGTCCTCGCAGCTCGTGAACCCTATGCCGTCACAGTTTGGTTAGATCGTGGCTACGCAAATGTCGGCGACAAAGTCACTGGCACGTTTGCCGCACGCACTCTCGATGGTAAAAAAGTCGAAGGCAAAGCCACCGCTATCCTCTACTCTTCCGAACTCAACAAGGATGGCAAAATCGAGGAGAAAGAAATCGGTAGATGGACCCCCGAGGGAGAAAACTGGACCTTCATCGCTTCCAAAGCCGGTCAATACCGCGTCGCCGTCGAATTCACCGATACCAAAGGCCGCAAACAGGAAGGCGCAACCATTTTTTCTGTTAGAGGATCCGACGTGAAAGGCAATTTCCGCTACAATGACCTCGAACTCATCCCCGACAAAAAAGAATACCGCCCGGGCGATACTGTGAAACTCTTGGTCAATGTCAACCAACCCAACTCACGCGTCTGGCTTTTCATTCGCCCTTCCCAAGGCAAAGCCAGCGAAACCCAAATCATCCACATAAAAGGAAAATCCCAAGTCGTTGAAATACCCCTCTCCCTCGCCGACATGCCGAACTTCTTCATCGAAGGTGTCACGGTTGCAAAAGGACAAGTCCACACGGTCACTCGCGAAATCGTTCTTCCTCCGGAAAAACGCCAACTCAACGTCGAGGTCAAACCTGCCAAAGACAAAATCAAACCCCGCGAGAAAACCTCCCTCACCGTCCGCATCACCGATCACGAAGGCAAACCGTTCAAAGGCTCCACCGCGATCACGGTCTATGACAAATCCCTTGAATACATTTCCGGTGGATCGAATGTCAGTGAAATCATTCCCTTCTTCTGGGACTGGAAACGCCACTACTATGGCCAAGGGATGCATCATTCACAAAACCTCATTGGCAACCACCTTCAATTGCAACAGTCGATCTACATGCAGAATCTTGGAATATTCGGCCACATGAATGGGAGATTTGGAAAAGAAGTTGAAGGCTTAAGTATTAACCGACAAAGCGAAAAAGGTATAGCGTTATTCGCTATGGGTGCTGTGGCCGAAAGTGGCTCAGCTGGTGGAGCTCCCATGCCTGCCGCTTCCGCAAAAATGATGAAATCAAGTGAGATGGCGTTTGCAGATGCAGACGCCTTCGCAGCCGGAGATGGAGGCGGCGAAGCAGGCGCAGCACCTCAAGTCATGGTTCGTTCCGAATTCGCCGATCTCCTCAAATGGGTCGGTTCCATCGAAACCAATGAAAACGGCGAGGCAACCATCGACCTCGAAATGCCGGACAACCTCACCACATGGAAAATCAAAACCTGGGCGATGGGCAAAGGCACCCGCGTCGGCGAAGGCTCGGCGGAAATCGTCACCAGCAAAGACCTCATCATCCGCCTCCAGGCCCCACGCTTCTTCATCGAGAAAGACCAAGCCACCCTCAGCGCCGTGGTTCACAACTACCATAAAGAAACCAAAGAAGTGACGATCTCACTCGAGCTCGATGGTAAAAATCTAACAGCAGCTGAAAAAAAGACCCACAAAGTTTCGATCCCGTCGATGGGAGAAACCCGCATCGACTGGAACACCAAAGCCATCGCCGAAGGTGAAACCACGATCCGCATGAAAGCCATCGCCGCTGATGACTCGGATGCGATGGAAATGAAATTCCCCGTCTATGTGCACGGCATGTTGAAAACCGATTCCTACAGCCGCGCCATCGCACCCGAGAATAAATCCACCAGCATCGATTTCAGCCTCCCTGCAGAACGCCGACCCACAGAAAGCAAGCTCACCCTGAACTACTCACCCAGCGTTGCCAGCGCGATGATCGATGCGTTGCCTTACCTTTCCAGCTATCCATACGGCTGCACGGAGCAAACCCTCAACCGTTTCGTTCCTACCACGGTCGTTCATCACATCCTCAAAGACCTCGGTCACGACCTTGCGGCGATCAAAGATAAAAAGATCAACCTCAATCCCCAACAACTCGGCGATCCCAAGGAACGCGCCGCTCAATGGCAGCCGAAACACCCAAACTGGAATCCTGTCTGGGATGAAAAAGAGGTCGCCAAAATGGAAGCCGCAGGCATCGCCAAGCTCCGCGATCAACAAAATCCCGATGGTGGTTGGGGCTGGTTCTCCGCCTACGGTCACCAATCCTACGCCCACACCACCGCCGTTGTCATGCACGGTTTGTTGCTCGCAAAATCCAACGGCGCAAAAGTCCCCGAAGACATGATCCAGCGCGGCATCGCTTGGCTTTCCAAATACGAGGAAACCCAAGTCGATCACATCATCCATTGGAAAAAACGTGATAAAGACATCAAAGAGAAAGCCGATGCCACCGACGCTCTCGTCCGCCGCATCCTCGGTGAAGGAGGCAAAGATCATGCAAAAATGTTAGAGTTTCTCTATCGCGATAAGGTCGATCTCCCCGTCTACGCCAAAGCGCTTGTCGGCTTGGAATTCCACCGCACCAACGACTTCGAAAAACGCGATGCCTTGATCCGGAACATCCGCCAGTTTTTAAAAACCGATGCCGAAAATCAAACCGCCTATCTCGATTTGAAAAATGGCAGCTATTGGTGGTATTGGTATGGCAGCGAGTTCGAAGCCCAAGCTTGGTTCCTCAAACTCCTCGCCGCCGCCGAACCGAACAGCCCTGACGCCCGAGGCTTGGTGAAATACCTCATCAACAACCGCAAACACGGCACTTACTGGAACTCCACCCGCGACACCGCCTACTGCATCGAGGCCATCGGCGATTTCCTCAAAGCCACCAAAGAAGGAGATCCTAACTTGAAAGTCGAAATCCTTCTCGATGGCAAAACCCTCAAAACCGTCGAGATCAACAAAGACAACCTCTTCACCTTCGACAGCACCGCCATCGTCGCCGGCGACATCCTCACCACTGGCAAACACAAGATCGAGATCCGCAAAACCGGCTCAGGCCCGCTCTACGCGAACGCCTATGTCGAATACTTTACCTTGGAAGATTTCATCACCAAGGCGGGACTCGAAGTCAAAGTTGACCGCACCTACCACAAACTCGTCCCCGATCAAAAAGTCATCGATGCCGTAAATTCCTCTGGCCAAGCGGTCGATCAAAAACGCTCGATCTATCAACGCATCGAGTTGAAATCCGGCGACGAAATCAAGAGCGGTGACCTTATCGAAGTCACCCTCGGGATCGATAGCAAAAACAATTACGAGTATCTCGTGTTCGAGGATTGGAAAGCCGCCGGTATGGAACCGGTCGATGTCCAATCCGGCTACAACCCCAACGGCCTCGGAGCCTACATGGAACTCCGCGATGAGAAAGTTTCCCTCTTTGTCCAGTTCCTCCCACGTGGCCGCCACAACCTCAGCTACCGCCTGCGTGCAGAGATCCCCGGAAAATTCAGCGCGCTCCCCACCCACGGAGAAGCCATGTATGCTCCCGAACTCCGCGCCAACAGCGACGAAATGAAGTTCATCATCAAAGACTAACCGGAGAGCCGGTCTCCGACCGGCTGCTTCTCAATCTTCCAAATCAAAAATCAAAAATCAACATTCAAAAATCATCAATCGTCAATTAGACCGAAAGACATGACGCACCGCATACAAACATGATTTCCGATTTCCGATTGATGATTGATGATTTTTAAATGAAGAAATAACCATGAAATCTCTTACCCAATGCTCATCAGCTATGCCGCCGCTCCTTGGCTAATAAAAAAGGCCACCCTTTCACAGGTGGCCTTTTTATAGATTCGATTGTGTTAGAAATTACTCACCTAACACACCTGGGTTTCCACCACCTTCGCCTTCGCCGCCTTCACCGCCTCTAGGCTGCTTGTCTGGGCGTGGACCTTCAGGACGTGGACCACCGGGGCCTCTTGGACCACCCGGACCGCCATTCTTCTCATGGTGATCTTTATACATGGCCTTTTTTTCACTCTCACTCAATTCGCCGTCGCCATCCTTATCATATTTGGCGAGCATCTCTTTTTTGAAAGCTTCGTGTCTAGTCTCGCGCTCTTTCTTGGCTGCTTCTTTCTCCTCTTCGCTCAATTCGCCGTCGCCATCTTTATCGAATTTTTGAAGCATTTCTTTCCTATGTGCTTCTTCTCTGGCTTTCATCGCCTCTTTGGCAGCAGCACGCTCATCTTCGTTGAGTATACCATCGCCGTCTTTGTCAAATTTCTCGATGATTGCATGAGGTATTGGACGATCATGAGGCCCCGGACCTTCCTTACCTTCAGGTCTCTCCACGCGATTGTCTGGCCGGATTGGACGCTTTTTCTCCTCTGCATTAGCGACACCTGAAAGGCCGATTGCCGCTGCAATAATGATCAATGTGTTCGTTTTCATGATTTTGGTTATAGGTTTTAAATGAGTTATTTGGTATCTCACGATGGCTAGTAACCTAAGGATAATAGCAAAGTTGCACATTTTTATAAGATTTTTTTAGGAAAGGGTTGCCTCCCCCTCCCCGCCCGTCTTGCATGATGGAACACCGTGGAAACCAAACCCTCAATTTCGCCTCCCAGTCAATCTGTCGTCTTCTTCCGCAGGGGATTCAGCACGCTTTTACTCTGGGGTATCGTCGCTTCTATTTTTCTCAGTATGCAACCGCTCGCCTATGTCGGCTTAGTGGCAGCTCTGGTGATCATCTCCACTCTTGAGTATTTCAAAATGCTACACGTTGCGGAGGTAAAATGCTTCCCTCGCTACGGACTCTTTCTCGCCCTCAGCTATTGCGGCCTGAGCTCTTACTATTTGCTCAACGGAGCGAAAGACATTCCACACGGCATCGATGCCTTTTTCATATTCCTCGCCGCCACCGGCGCATTCACGCTCCAGCTCCGCTACTCCATCAAAGGCATCGAAGCCCTGCTCGCCGTCGCGGCCAATCTGCTAGGTTTTGTTTACATCGCCTATCTCTTCAGCTTCGCCTCACGTATCTCCTTTGGCCTCCCCGGTAACTGCGATGTCCCAGGGGCTTACGTCCTTCTCTGGTTGCTCGCAGTCACGAAATTCAGTGACATGGGAGCCTACATCACCGGCTCTCTCATCGGGAAACACAAAATGATCCCGAAAATTTCCCCAGCGAAAACCTGGGAGGGTTTTGCTGGCGCTCTATTCTTCGCACAACTCGCAGCTTGTGGATTGTTTTGGCTCATGCCAGATCACCTCGATGCTCTCCATTCATGGAAACACGTCATCATCCTTGGATTCCTTCTCGCCCTCCTTGCAGTCATCGGAGACCTCGCGGAAAGCGTCGTCAAACGCTCCCTCAACGCCAAAGACTCCGGTAAAATGCTTCCCGGCATCGGTGGCGGTCTCGACCTCATCGACAGCATTTGTTTCACGGCTCCATTCCTTTGGTTTTATCTCAAAGGCGTCATTCCTTATTGCGTATGAGTTCAGGAAAAAAACGTCGGGTCGTCGTCTTGGGTTCTACCGGATCCATCGGTCTTTCCACCCTTCGTGTCGCCGCCCAGCTCCCCGATGAAATCGAAATCGTTGGCCTCGCAGCTTGCTCCAGCGTTACCAAACTAGCCCAACAAGCAATTGAAACAGGCGCTCAAAACATTGCTATTTACGAAGATTCAAAGGCCGAAGCTCTCCGCGCCCTGCTTCCCTCCTCCGTCAAAGTCCACGTCGGAGCGGAGGGTCTAAACGAACTCGCCCAGCTCGAAAGCGCCGATATCGTCCTCATTTCCATCGTCGGCACCGCGGGTCTCCACCCCGCCCTCGCAGCCATCGAGGCCGGAAAAGACCTCGCGATCGCCTCCAAGGAAATCCTCGTCATGGCAGGTGAAATCATCACCGCTCGTGCCGCCGAGAAAAACATCCGCATCCTTCCAGTCGATTCCGAGCACAACGCAATCTTCCAATGCCTCGAAGGCCACCGCGGACCCGAATCTGAAATTTCACGCCTCATCCTCACCGCATCTGGCGGTCCTTTCCGCGACACCCCTGCAAGCGAGTTATGGAACGTTACTCCGGAAATGGCGCTCAATCATCCCACTTGGAACATGGGGCCGAAAATCACCATCGACTCCGCCACTCTTTTCAACAAAGGCCTCGAAATGATCGAAGCCCGCTGGCTGTTCGGAATCGAGATGGATCGCATCGAAGCCATCATCCATCCTCAATCCATCATTCACTCCATGGTCGAGTTCACCGACGGCTCGGTGCTCGCGCAGCTTTCACGCACCGACATGGGCTTCCCCATCCAATACGCTCTCACTTACCCGAACCGTTTGGCTGGCGCTCTCAAACCTCTCAACTTCGCCGAGCTCTCCAAACTCGAATTCGCCGCACCGCGCAGCGAGGATTTTCCCGCCCTCAAACTCGCACGCCAAGCTGGCCTAACAGGTGGCACTCTGCCCGCTGTCATGAACGCTGCAAACGAGGTTGCGGTCGATGCCTTCCGCTCCGGAAAAATCCGTTTTCCTAACATCTGGCAAACCGTCGCCAATGTGATGCAATCACATCAGACTATTCTCAAGCCCACACTGGAACAAATTCTTACTGCCGATGGCCAAGCGCGTCTCGCAGCTGAAGATATGATCCTCAAAGCAAATAGCTAAGATACGATTTCCATGCGCAAATTCACCAGACACCTTATTGCCGCATGTTTCGTCGCAACATCCATTGCCTTTGGACAAGGCAAGCAGCCGAATATCCTGTTCATCTTTTCAGATGACCATTCGCTGCAAGCCATTAGCGCCTATGGCAAAAGCCGCTACGCCAAACATTTCAAAACTCCAAACATTGACCGCCTCGCCTCTCAAGGGGCGTTATTTGTGAATTCCTTCTGCACCAATTCGATCTGCGGACCGTCCCGCGCTTGCATCCTCACCGGAAAGCACTCGCACATCAATGGCTTCGTGGATAACGATTCACGCTTCGACGGATCCCAGCCAACCCTGAACAAATACCTCGGCGCCGCTGGATACGAGACCGCCATCATCGGAAAATGGCACCTCGTTTCCCAACCCGTCGGTTTCGACCACTGGGAAGTCCTCCCATCACAAGGCAACTACTGGAATCCGGATTTCATCCAAATGGACGGAACCAAAAAACGTTTCGAAGGCTACGTCACCGATATCATCGCCGATAAATCCATCGATTGGTTGAAAAACCGCAAAGATAAAACCAAGCCCTTCCTGCTTATGAGCCAGCACAAGGCCCCGCATCGCAACTGGATGCCAGCCGAGCGCCATCTCATGATGTTCGATGGCATCGATCTCCCAGAACCTGAAAGCTTGTTCGATGACTACGCGAACCGCAGCGAATCTCTCAAAACCCAGCAGATGACCATCGCAAATCATTTCTATTGGGGTTGGGACATGTTTTTTCACGAAGCCCCACCAAAAGCGGCAGGTTTGTTAGGAGGTTTACCGAACACCGAATACGATCGCATGACCGATACACAAAAGCGCTCGTTCGATCTCATTTACGGTCCACGCCAAAAGAAATTTCTTGATGATCTCGCAGCTGGAAAAATGTCAGAACAAGACATCATCCGCTGGAAATACCAACGCTATATTAAAAACTACCTTAGCACAATCCAAGCACTCGATGAAAACATCGGACGAATGTTAGATTATCTGGACGAAGCCGGTCTCGCCGAAAACACCATCGTGGTTTACTCCTCCGACCAAAGTTTCTACCTCGGTGAGAAAGGTTGGTATGATAAACGTTGGATGTTTGAAGAATCACTGAGCATGCCTTTCATCATGCGCTGGCCGGGAGTCGTCAAACCCGGCATCCGCCCGGAAGCCCTCATCCAAAACATCGATTACACACCCACCTTCCTCGAAGCTGCGGGCATCGAGGTCCCCAAAGATATCCAAGGCAAAAGCCTCATCCCCATCCTCAAAAACGAAGGCAAATCCCCCAATGACTGGCGCAATGCCATCTACTACTTCTACACCGGAGAAGCCACACACAATGTCCCCGCCCACGACGGCATACGCACGGATCATCATAAACTCTTTTACCTCCCCCGCACCAGAGAATGGCAACTCTTCGACCTCATCAAAGATCCCCAAGAAATGGTCAGCGTTCACGATGACCCAGATTACGCCGAAATTTTTAATACGATGAAAAACCGCTACCAAGAACTCCGCACAGAGTTCAACGTGCCGGAAGACACGCCGAAATGAGTCACATGTGAATTCAATCGCCGAAGGCCTTGGACTGCTGCGGTGATCCGCAGCTCTTTGATATAACATCGCCTAACGGAACACCTACGTCATACCAACCTACTTCAATTGACAGTATTCCCTAACAAGCCCTTGCTCCGCGGCGGTAGTCTTACTAAAACCGGCCTAGTATATTTCACTCTCATTTTATCGCTTCCTCATAAACGCCGCCACTCCCCACAGCACCGCCGGCACACCGAGTGAAAACGCCAAGCCCCATGTAGGTTGTTCGCGCCCGACCGTTCCGATCCACGCAAACAGAAATCCCATCGGTATTGCACCACAGGCGAGAGCGATAACAAACGTTCCAAACGGCATCCGCAGCAATCCTGCCATACATGCGATCACTTCGGGAAGAATTGGCAGCGCACGACTTATCGCCACCACCCACGCACCACCTCGCTCGAACAAACTTTTGCCCTTTTCAAAATCCTTTTCACCCAACCAACGCTTGGCGAAGGACTCTTTGAAAAACCGACCCACTCCGTAACCTAACATTCCTGCCAACATGGAACCAATCACGGACAGCAGACCCCCGATCCAAAACCCATAAACTGCACCCAAAGCAGACATCACAATCGTTCCCGGAATCGGTAACAAAAGATCAGCCATCAACAAAGCGATCCCTAACAACCACGCCCAAGCCTTGGCATTTTCAAAATGCGCAGCCAGCTTTTCCACATTCCAGATTTCCTCCAAACCCTGTCCGAACAGACCCCACCCAACGAGGAAAAAAACCGCCAAAGCTATCATCAAAAAAACAAGTCTCATCTTAAATTGCTTCTTTTATCTTTCTTAAATTTTGAAATTTTAGGTGATAATTTCCACCGGCGCGTCCGGCAAAGCTTTGATGAACGTCTTCCCATAGCGTTTGGTGAGGATCCTATTGTCCAAAATACATATCAAGCCGTGATCTTTTTTGGTTCGAATCAAGCGACCCACCCCTTGTCTCAATTTCAAAACCGCCTCTGGTAAAGAATAGTCCATGAACGGATTTCCGCCCGATTCTTGAATCGCTTCCAAGCGTGAAGCGGTCAACGGATGATCTGGCACCGCAAAGGGCAAGCGCGTCACAATCACATTCGATAACGCCTCACCTGGCACATCTACCCCTGTCCAAAAACTATCCGTTCCAAACAACACGCTGCTGACATCCTCTCGAAATTCCTCAAGCATCTTATGCCGCGGCATGCCATCGCCTTGTTTGAACAATCGCCAACCCTTCTTTTTGAAATAACTCTCACAACGCTTCGCTGCATCCTGCATGGTTCGATAACTCGTGAACAAAACAAACGCCCGCCCTTCGCTATCACTAACCGCATCCATGATACCATTTGCTAACAGCTCATCATATTTTGGCGTATTCGGTTCGGGAATGGATTTGTAAATTTTTACCTTCATCTGTTTCTGGTAATCAAACGGACTACCGATGCACAACGCCCGCGCAGATTCTGCGCCGACCCGTTTCCGGAAATATCCCAACTCAGGATCGCCAACCCCAAGGGTCGCACTAGTCATCACCATGCATTTTTTTCCAGAAAACAACAAAGGCCGCAACCGATCCGCGACATTGATGGGTGCAGAGTGGCAACTGAACTGCGTTTCTTCACGACCACTTTTCTCCACCCAATACACGCTGCCTTCATCGCGTTGATCGAGAAAAGTTCCAATCTCAACATGCGTATCGCGAAACTTGCGCGCCAGATCCATCAGTTCGTTTTTCGAGGTTTCGTTGCCGGTGTCTTCCGCTAACTCCGACAACTCCTCCCACAAATCCCGCAACGGTGCTGCCAAGCAATTTTCAACCAACTCCGGACTTCTCACACGAAACTCTTTCGACCACTCACCGAACTTCGCCGCATTACCGATATCGTTAAAAAACCGATCCACCGCATTCAGACTCCGCTCAACCGCAAGCATCGGTGCTGCCTTGCGATAGGTTTTCAGCAACCCCTTGCGCGTCTTCGGATTGTAAAGCCGCTGCAAATCAAAACGCAAACCCGCTTGGGTGATGCGTAAGCCAAGCTGCACCGCCGCCACTTGCTCCACCGTATGAGCCTCATCCATCACCGCGAAATCATTCGGAAAAAGAAACCCACCGATTTTTTCCCCTTCGTTCTCATCCTCCATCTCACCGGTTTCTAACAGCGCGAAAAACAAAGTGTGATTCACCACCACCAGCTTCGCATCCGCCGCCGCTTTCCGCGCCTCTTGAAAAAAACAATTTCCTTTCGGTCCGCAATATCGCTGCGTGCAAGAATGCGCCTCGCTGCAAATTTGCATCCAAATCTTCATTGATGGCTGAAACGGAATCCCACTCAATGTTCCATCCCGCGTCTGATCCGCCCACTCACGTATCCGCGCGAGTTCCTCATTTTCGGTCGATGTAAATAAATCCCCGGATTGCTCCCAAGCGCGACGCAACCTCGCTGGACACAAATAGTTTCCACGCCCTTTCAACAAAACCGCCGGCAAATCCTCACCCAAAATCCTTCTCACCAACGGAATATCTTTCCGCACCAACTGCTCCTGCAAATTGATCGTATGCGTGGAGATCACACCCTTGCGACCCGTCGCCAGCGCGAACTTCGCCGCCGGAATCAGATACGCCAGAGATTTCCCCACACCCGTCCCCGCCTCCGCAACCAATGGCTGCGCCGATAAAAAACTCTCCGCCACCGCACCCGCAAGTTCCTCTTGCTCAGAGCGATACTCAAAATCCTTCGACTTCGATAACAAACCCGTCCTCGAAAAAACATCACGCACCTCCTCCACCAAATTCACTCCCCCTGCGTTCTCCGTAATCGAAATCATCTGCCGACATCCTCAGCCCTCACTCACATTTCTGCAAGAACGTAGCGCGAACAAGTTGATCAAACTAAGGACAAAACTTCAACTGAACAGAATTTCAACCGCGAATGAACGCGAATTTTAAGAATCGAGATCATTTTCAAATGTGGAAAACTTACTCAAATGTATCTTTGAATCCCATATTGATGCCAGAAATGATTTTATTCGCGTCCATTCGTGTGCATTTGCGGTTGGTTTTTTTCATCGTTTTTAAAATTTGTATAGCACGAAGCCATTGAACCATCTTGGAAATTCCGGCGATAGCTTCGTGCATGAATCAGAAATGGATCAAAAAGTCGCCGTGATACCGGTGTAAAATCCCAACCCCGCGCCATTTACCGATTTCGCAAAATTCGCCAATTCGTAATTCTCATCGGTCAAGTTCTCTACTCGCGCATGCAGAGTCACGTTTTTATTCATTTTGTAACTCGCATGAACTCGAAGCAGTAAATACTCATCCAAAGGAGCACCTCCATAGGATCGGGTATCGACATAGGTCGCTCCAACACCGAGCAAGATTTTCTCAATCGGCCGATAATGGAGCGATGCCGTCGCACTGTTCTCAGGCTGATCCTGTAGCGAGTCACCCAACCATGTCCATGAAACCAAGTAGTCCACCTCTTCGGTGATTTCACCACTCGCAGCGAATTCCACTCCGCGCGTCCGGGTCGATCCCGGCAAGTTGACCGGCGGAGGCGAAAGCGGGAAAGCAAAGGTCGTTTGGATCTGGTTCTCGATGGAGTTCTCGAAATAAGTGACCGATAAGCGATGATGTTCGTTCAGTTCCTGTTCCATTCCGAAATCCCATCCCAAGCTTTGCTCGGCTTCGAGATTTGGATTTCCCAAACCAAAGGTGGTGCCGTACAAATCTAACAAGGTCGGTGTGCGGAAAGCTTTACCAACACCTGTTCGAAATTTGGTTTTCTCCAACGCCTGCCAAGCACCACCTAGCCGCCATGTCACTTGGTCGCTGTAGTTCACATAGTCTTCCCAACGCAGCACTGCATCACCGGTGAAGCGATCCACCGGCGTCCACTTCATTCCCAGATGTCCGCCGTAGCGATACTCGTCTGAAACGGTATTGATCGTGTTGGAGTAATCGCTATGCTCTACAAACCCGCCCAAAAGCAGCGTGTAATCCTCGGATATCTCGAATCTTTGATCCGTCGAAAAAACGACTCGTTCAAGATCCGCACCATAATTTGCGCCCGCGGTATCGTTATCGAAACTCTCTTTATACAAACCCATCACGACATTCGAAACCCATCCCGGAGCCAGACGTGCGTTAGCATACGCCGTGACAAGATTCGAATCGACATGATCGATGTTGCTTCCGAAAAAGTCATACTCGAACCGCGAGTCCTGACCTCGATACGTCATGCCAAGTGTTAGATTTTCAGTCTGCACCCATTCCAATCTCATCGAATTGCGAATCAGATCGTAGGATTCATTGGGTGCATCGTTGTCGGTGTGCTCGTAACCTCCACCCATATACCAGGAAAATCCGTTTTTCTCACCGGACAGGGATCCGAAAACCTGATAACTTCCAAAGGAACCAACCTCTGTGCGCAAATAGGTTTCAGGATCGCCGCTGCCTCTGGCTGTTTCCATCCACAGGACCCCGCCTACCGATTCTCCTCCATGGATCGCCGCTTGAGGCCCGCGTATGACTTCGATCCGGCTCAGATCATTCACACGCGCACCTGATAGAAAGTTTCCCATCGGTGAGGTGGAATCACTGACGCGAATACCATCCACAACGAGTTGCGAGTATGGTGAAGTTGTTCCGCGAATCAGCATCGTGCCAGAACCTCCTGTCTGGCCTCCCAATGAAGTCGCAACCACACCTGGAATCCGATCCAGCGCATCCTTGATATCCAGCAACCCCATCTCTTCCATCTCATCCGGATCAAGAACCGTCACAGCCGAAGTTGTTCGGGAACCATCTCCTGGCATCCTCCATGCGGAAACGATCAAGCGATCGAGTTCATCTTCCACCTCCGCCGTTAAAGAACCGCAGAGCACTGTCACTGCCAACCCTAAGGTGCAGCTCGTCCTTGTCGTTCGCTTTTGCGCAAACGTTATTTCTTTTATCATTTATATTTTTTTCTCCGTAAACCTGTATTCCGCAGGTTCGTTCAGAAACTCCCAAGGCTGGCGATCTGACTCAGCTTTCCGCTTTCACGAAAAACCACACAGTGGCGGTACCGCTCCGGATTCTCACCGGATTCCCCATCAATTGACTGCCCGTGCGACGAACTTCCAAAGGAGTGCTGTTGCTATTTCAACAACGACATAGGAGAAATAGGCATATCCATCGATGTATCCAAGCACGTTTTTATATTATCAGGGCTGTATAAGCTAAGGGTCATTGCTGAGCCTCTTTTACCCAGTGTTTATGAGGCTTGAAGAACAATTGACGCTTACCTCCATTGTATCGTCATTCTCAGGCCTCCAAAATAACTCTCATCAGCTTCAACTTGTTCTGAGATTTCATAGCTTGGTAGTTTGGTCGCAATTAGCTAACGAAGTCTCATGCAAAATGCAGCTGCTGTAGTTTTATTAACGTTCGTGATCTCGTCAGCTCCACGATCTATCGCGCCTGCTACAAAACGTTTGATTGACCCGCTTTACTTTCTAGCTGGAACAAGGCTTTTTCTCTGACACACTGGCCTGCCTATCACAAAAAAGAAAAAAACCAAAAAAGCTAACCCTTACCTAAATCGGTATGCCTTTCCTGTATTTCGAGGTTAAAAAATCTTTATTCAGCGGATTATCCACGGCGGATCTTCGAGCCCGTGAAAAAGATCGTCATGCGATAAACCTTCTTCTCACGCGTGGAGATAATTCCGGTATTTAAATCCACTTTCTCTGGGATTTCCAAACGATGAATATCAACCATCGCTTGAAAGCCACGCTCCGAATAGACATCGATCAAGATCGCTATGGCAACCGGATTCTTAAAAAGTGCATCCTCGGTGTTTACGGTCGCCCGACCCGTCACAGCGTATCTTTTGATGACTGGCATCATCTTTTCTTGGATAAACTGCACCACTTTTTGTAACGTTTCCGTGTGCTCGACCTGATAACTGTCCAAACGATTCACCAGCTCCTGCCGCGCTTTGATCACGATCTCATCCGCCAAAGGAATATGGCGCAACATGTCGTAAGTGCGAGGATCTAACTCCAGCGAGCTTTGATACTCCAACTCACGAATAATATTTTGCTGCACCACTTGGATCGGTGCTTGGGCGTTGATGAAATGATAATGGAAAATCTGCTTAAGCGAAACTAAGGCATCATAGGTCTTTTCCTTAAATGTCCGGTAACGGTTCCGTGCCAAATCGGGGTCAAAATCCGTTATACGCTCTTCTTCTAAGACACCTACACCGGATTGCCTGACTTCCGCATTGTGGAGCAGGGTTTCCCGACCACGCTTCAACTGACGCGCGATGCTTTCCACCTCATCCACAAACAACACCATGATATGAAACACTGGCTGGCGGAAAAAATGTGCCTGCGGCGTATCGGAAAACTCTTTACGCAATTTCACCATCTCATCGTAAAACAACTTCAAACATTCCACCTGCACTTTCGTACGTGGAAACCCATCCAATACCGCACTGTCGCGGAAGTCAGGTTTTAGCAACTCATGGAACAACAACCGCAACACCTCTTCATCCCCCACCATGCCACCTCGTGCCTTGATCTCCTGAGCTTCAGGTGTATTCAGTAACTGACTCACCACAATAGGCTCGGCCATGATCCCGCGGACCTTCCGAATGAAATCCGTGTTCGTTCCCTTACCCGAACCAGGCGCGCCACCTAACAAAATCAACTCTTTCGGAAACCGTAAATTCTCCCGTCCAATATTCGCCTCCAGCTCTTTCCAAACACGATTGAAAATAAGCTGCGCATCTTTGATTTCTAAATCCGCTCTGGGCTCAGTTAATGAATTTTTACTCACGGGAACGCGATCAAAGAGCATCATCTCCCATCCGTCCAGCACCGATGAAATCTAGTTATTCGTTATGAGTTATAGGTCAAGAGTGCTTAGCGAATGCCAACTCCAGTCTAGCGTCTCCAAGTCTTGTGTCTTCTGTCTCACTTCTTCTAGCCTTGCGCATAAAAAATCATCCCTCTAGCTTCTTCACATGCGAACCAAAGCCATCTCCCTACTCCAAGAACTCACCGAAGCACACTCGATCTCAGGCTTCGAAGACGAAGTCCGCGCGATTTTCATCGACGAACTCCAAGAAGTAGGGCCCCTCGCCACTGACAAATCCGGCTCCGTGATCTGCAGACATGCCAACGAAGGCCCACGTATCCTCATAGCCGGGCACATGGATGAAATCGGTTTCATCGTCCAAAACATCACCCCAGATGGATTTCTCCAATTCATCACGATCGGCGGTTGGTGGAACCAAGTTTTACTCGGACAACGCGTCCAAATCATCAATCGAGACGGCGATAAAATCCCCGGCCTGATCGGCAGCAAACCCGTCCATTTTCTCCCTGCTTCCCAGCGCGACCTGCCTGTAGCTGTCGAATCCATGTTTATCGACATCGGCGCCAACTCCCGCCGCGAAGTCATCGACGCCTACCGCATCCAGCTCGGCGCTCCCATCGCCCCGCTCTCTCCCTTCACACCCATGATTAACCCCAATCTATTTATGGCTAAAGCTTTTGATAACCGGGTTGGCATGGCTGCCACGATCCAATCCGCCCAGATCCTCGCCGAAATGGACCACCCGAACGAACTCATCTTCGCCGGAACCGTCCAAGAAGAGGTCGGCCTTCGCGGAGCAAAAACCCTCGCCAATTTCACCAAACCCGATGTCGCCATCATCCTCGAAGGCCCTCCAGCCGATGATACCCCCGGCTTCAACCCATCCGAAGCCCAAGGAAAACTCGGCGGCGGAGTCCAGATCCGTCTCTATGATCCCACCGCCATCGCCAATCCTCGCCTCGCCGAACTCGCCATCGAGACCGCGGAACTCGCCAACATCCCTTACCAAGTCACCGTCCGCCGCAGCGGCGGAACCGATGCTGGATCTATCCACCTGGCCAACAACGGCATCCCATCCATCGTCCTCGGCGTCCCCACCCGTTACATTCACTCCCATAACGCCATCATCGACATTAACGATTATCTCGCCATGCTGTCCCTAACGATCGCATTGGCCAATGAATTGGATCAGGGCAGGGTCGATGCCCTGACTCAATACCTTTGATTATTAAACGTTCGAATAAATCAGTTGCTTACTTCTCTAGTTAATATTTATTAATTATTAATAAACAATTATAAATCAATGACTTAAGATCATATTTCTAAATTTATATAATGATGACAGAAGCCGCTCAAATCGAAATTGAATGGGGTATTTCTAGCTCACCATTTGGAAATACACTCATTGCAATCTCACCAAAAGGTATCGTTCACCTGTCTTTTTTCGAAACGAACGAAACCGAATCCTACCAGCAGTTGAAGCACGATTGGCCGAACGCGAAGCTGAATAGAAACGATCGTTTAGCAGGTAAACTCTCACGCCAGATCTTCCAATCTGGGTCCTCCGAAAAACCCAAACTCTCCCCCCAAGGCACCGAGTTTCAACTCCAAGTCTGGAAGGCATTACTAAATATTCCGAGGGGTAAAACCGCAACCTACAGCCAAATCGCCAATCTCATCGGCAAACCCAAGGCCAGCCGAGCTGTCGGAAATGCCACAGGAAAAAACCCCATCGCCTTCCTCATCCCCTGCCACCGAGTCGTCCGCTCAGACGGCTCCCTAAGCAGCTTCCGCTGGGGCACCAACTGCAAAGCCAAAATCCTTGGCTCGGAACTAGCCTAAGCTCTTCCTCTTCATTCAAAAATCAACAATCGGAAATCATCAATCATAAATAAATTCGTTATAAGGAAGGACTTGGTATTTCGGTTTGATTGACGATTGACGATTGTTGATTTTGGATTTTTGATTTGAGAGTCCCAGTCCCTATTTCAATCTTCTCCCTCCCTCAATCTACTCTCGCCAACCCATATCAAGGCGACTAAAACCTCCTGTGACTGATCATGAGTAGCAATTCACAAGACCCTGAAAACTTTCCCAACGGAAATCCGCCCGATTTCCCGGAGGATATCAGTGGGTATAACGAAAACGACCTTTGGGAGCTCGGTGATACCCCTACAGAGTTTCCTATAGACCTCGATGAGACTAGGAAAAGCTATGGGGTCATGGAGAAACCCGTTTCATCAGACAATTCTCAACCCGCCCCAACCCCACCAGTAGACACTCGAACATTCTACGCCAGCCTAACAGGACTCGAGAAAATTAGCTTACTTGCCATCGTAGCCACTTTTAACATCTCTGCAGTTCTAGCGATCATCCACTTTTCCAAGGAAATCCCCATCGATTCAAAAATCTCGAAAATCGTCAAATTACCTGTCGAAGGTAAAATCCTCACTGTTACCTCTGTGGAAACCTACTGGCGCAAACCCATCACACAAGGTGAAAGCATCGACATCGTCCGTCGTGGAGCGATAGTCATTCCTAGCATCAAAATGACAGTATCTGGCAAATTTGGAGCCATCCGCATCTTCTTCCGTGATAGCGATGGCACAGTTGTTGGTGACAGCAGCACGCTAGCCATTTCAGGAACCCAAGATATCACCATCTCCGCCACCGATGGCTTCATTGACATAGGCATGCACGCCTCCTACCGCACTGGAGAACACCCACGCTGGATGATACAAGCCTTCGAAGGCCCATCCGTCGACGCCCCCATCGAAAATTTTCACCCCATCTTCGAGACCGAAATCTCCACCGAAATACGTTACTAAAGACAGAAGACGGTAAGACAGAAGACATAAGACAAGAATCTCCCAACCTAATATCCTAATTTCTAATCCCTCTTCACTATTCCATGACTCCACTCCCACCCAAAGAAGGCTGGCACGTTCTTCACCTCTTCTATCACATCGACTACTCGCAATGGGCGATTCTCGGGGATGATGAAAAACGTCAGGCCAAAGTCCGCTTCACCGAACTCATTCAGGAAATCCGCGCGACTCCTGATACCCAGCTTCTAACATTTTCCATCGTCTCTCCCAAAGCCGATCTCGGATTCATGCTACTAACACCTGATCTCCATATTGCGAATTCCTTTGAGAAACAACTCTCCCTTTCTCTCGGCCCAGAAATTCTAACACCGGCGTATTCCTATTTCTCCATCACCGAGCCATCCGAATACACAACCACTCGCGAACAATATATTGCGGAAACATTGATCGCCGAAAAAAATCTCACTCCAGACAGCGAGGAATACGCAACCGCCCTCAAAGAATTCGACGAACGGATGGCTCACTACCGCTCCTACCGCGTCTATCCTCAACTCCCCGATTGGCCAGTCGTTTGCTTCTATCCCATGACCAAGCGCCGCAGCGGAAGCGACAACTGGTATTCGCTCGATTACGAAACCCGCCGCAACCTCATGGCTGGTCACGCCCGCGTCGGCAGAACCTACTCCGGAAGAATCCTCCAACTCATCACCGGCTCCACTGGCCTCGACGAACACGAATGGGGCGTCACCCTCCTCTCCAAAACCACCTCCGACATCAAAGACATCGTCTACGAAATGCGCTTCGACGAAGTCTCCGCAAGATACGCAGAATTCGGAGATTTTTATATCTGCCTGCAAATGCCTCTCAATGAGTTGTTCAAGCGTCTGTGTTTGTAGGTATTATTGAACGTGTTGTATGTGCAGGACAATGGCTGCATGTTGTTTATTGATACTGTTAGTCGATCCGACAAAGAATCAAAATAAAATAAAGATAGCTGTGGAAAAACTTGAACTTTGGAAGGAATTTTCGTCCAGGATGACCATCCTATCGGATTCTGTTCCCCTGTTTTCAATCAGTCCGGGCGGGTTAGTAAATACGAAAAATCTTGGTAAGGAACATCAGAGGCAGGTGTTGGCACGTGACCCTAGGATGGAAGCACTTCAAGAATAAGACAAAGTCCTGACTGCTTGAACTGAGCAAAGCAGAGTCAATCAAAACCTATCCATCCAAACTTCCCCTCCAGGAAGAGATTGATGATTGAATATTTTTATATCGGTTTTTCTAACGGCCCTCTTGTTGACGTTTTAGTTCACGCGCGCGGAGTTCTTGCAAGTAAGCCTCATATTCTTTCTGGGCAACTGCGGGATCTTGAGCGGTTGAGGGCTTAGGGCTAACACCTAGATTAACCGCCTTCGCGCCATATTTTTTCCATGGTCCGTAAGGCACTTGGCTTTCTTCTACAAATCTCCAGTGAATTTTCGTTCCAGATTTTATCACCAGATAATCACGAACCGCTGGTGATATATCTATCCCTGCGGATCCGTTCTCGGTTGCTTTCGGGGGTTTATTTCCAAACACGTATGCCCAGTCATCGGTCACCCAAGGTCCGCAATCTTCCCACTGTGCGTAACAGCTCTTCTGGTTGACAAAAATCTGTATCCACCTCCCCTTCAACACGGTTTTGCCAGGTAGAGGGTTCACTTTGGAAAACCATGGAATAACTTTGGATGCCTCTGGTTTATGTGCTCTCCATGAAATTAAATCGTTGTAGGGTAGTGCGATGTAAAACGGATTCAGCTTTGGCTCAAAATCCTTGGGTCGGAACTCTCCCGTCGCATGATTCGCAATCCGTTTTTCGCTGGCTGGATTGTCGTATCCCCCGAAATTTTCCATCCACTTGGTATCCCAAGAGGACATGCAGTTCGGGGTTGGATTCCGCTCCGTGGGTTGTTCCCCACACCAAAAAATCGTAGCAGTCACATAGGTTCGCCACGGATATTTAACAGGTTTTGCTGGCAGGCCAGGATTTGCCTGACTTGATGGGCGGCTACCCGTTGGGATCACCACACGCGGAGTCGTGGATTCATGGCTTGGACTTTCTGAAAAACCCTGTCCCATAAGTAAAAAACACAAAATAAGGCTGAGATTTTGTGGGCTTTGATAGTTGAACGGACGCGATAGCAATCGATTGATTCGGATGATGTAGACATTTTCTATCTTGCCTCAGAGGCAAGATCAATCCCAAGATAAGCCATCAGATTCATGTATCGAATTGTCCTATCAATCATTCTTTTCTACAGCTCTTTAGCAGGAGCTGAAGAATTCCGGACTTGGTCGAATCCAGACAAGACCAAAAGTTTCGAAGCTCAATATTTGAGCAGCAAAGACGATACGGTGCTCCTGCGCCTGAAAAGCTTCAAAAACATCACAGTGGATATCAACAAGCTCCATGTTGATGACCAACTCTGGATCAAACAAATCAAGAGTGATACTTCAAAGGCCGCTGCGACATCCAACAACAAGATCAAAGAAGTCAATGACAATGCCGTTTTCGACACGCTCGTTTTTGGAGACAAGCGTGCGGAAGTCACCAGGAAACTCTTCGAGAGCAAGCTGGTGAGCACAAAAATGTCCCAAGTTCACATCGGACGAACCGGACTTAATAACATTTTCACCACTCGCGAAAAAATAGCAGGACTCACTTTTTCCCTCAACTTCAACTGGAGCGCATCGGACGAGCTCATTGAAGTCAGTTTGCAGTCCGAAAACATAAGCTCCCAAGATTATTCTACCCAAGTCAAAAGCTGCTATGAAGAACTTGAGAAAATACTCATCTCTATTTACGGCAAGCCAAAAGAATCCACTGATATGCCAGGAATCAACGAACTGAAAGATTATCAGATGCTTTCCAGCCATGTCTGGCGTCTGGATCAAGGTGGCAGCATCCTGCTTGGCACCTCAAAAATCGATGGCAAATATCAAGCGGTTGTTAGATTCACAAAAGAGATTTATTAAACTCCAAACATGCCGGAGTTACCTGAAGTCGAAACCACACGCCTGGGGATTTCACCTCACCTGATCGGACAAAAAATCCGTGAGGTCATCATCCGCCGATTCGATTTGCGCCAGCCGGTTTCAGCAAACCTATCCGAACTCGAAGGAGCAACCTTCACATCGGTAAAACGCCGATCCAAATATCTCCTGCTAGAAACCAACACCAAACAGGTGATCCTGATCCACCTTGGGATGTCTGGAAGTCTTCGCATCGTGCCACCAAGTGAGGATTGGAAAAAACATGATCACATCGGGATTACCGTCGGGAAAAAATTGCAACTCCGTTACCATGATCCACGAAGGTTCGGATTGATCCTACGTATTTCCGCATCCGAAGTTCAGACCCATCCCTTACTCGTAAACCTCGGCCCCGAGCCATTGGAATCCGATTTCACAGCTGCGCATTTGCACGCAGCGTTGAAAGGAAAATCCATTCCTATCAAAGTCGCCATCATGGATGCGAAGATCGTAGTGGGAGTCGGAAACATCTATGCCTCCGAGAGCTTGTTCCGCTCCGGCATCCATCCCCTGCTGCCATCCAACAAGCTAACCAAACCGCGCGCCAAAAAACTCGTTACAGCGATACGCGAAGTTCTAACAGAATCAATCACCCAAGGCGGCACCACTTTACGGGACTTCCTAAAATCCGATGGCGAGCCCGGTTATTTCAAGCAGCGCCTGTTTGTTTACGACAGAAAAGGTGAGCCTTGCCGCGTGTGCGGAACCCCCATTTCACATCAGGTAATCGCACAACGGGCAACCTATTGGTGTGATAAATGCCAAAAGCGATAATTGAGTTTGATAAAAAATTGAATCAACTAGTTCGTCTATATCCGCTTCGCTCCCATTGTGGTTCTAATTCATCTCTTCACTTCATCCTCTCCTCCATAAGCGCAGTCAACTCATTGACAACTTCCGGCTTTGATTCTGCTAGGTTTTTCGTTTCACCTTCCGGAGTTGTGTGATTGTAAAGCTCGTATGTTGGCTCGGCGTCTTTCTTTGAATGGCGGATCAAACGATATTGCGCGCTGCGTATCGTCTCTGCTTGAGGTGAAAACGCCATCGCGACATCGCCAGCTGCGGCAGGTTCGGAAAGCTGGGGCTTGAGGGATTTTCCAGCTATCCCATCCGGAACAGGAATCCCCGCCAGCTCACAGAGGGTAGGATAAATATCCACGGTTTCGACCACGGCATCGCTCATTTTTCCAGATTGTTCCATTCCCGGATAACGAATGATCAGCGGTGAGCGCAGCGACTCTTCAAACAGGGTGTGTTTTCCCCACACCCCGTGTTCACCGAGATGCCAACCGTGATCGCCCCACAATACAACGATGGTATTTTCCGTGAGTTTAAGATCATCGAGTTTCGCTAATAATTTCGCCACTTGCGCATCGGCATACGACACGCATGCCGCGTAGGATTTTCTCATTTCATCCGCGCAAGCCGGATCGGTGCGAGGATCGCCGCTGACGTAGTTGCCGAAAAACTCACCGCTCACGTGCCATGTACTGAGACCTACCGGTTTCTCCGGATGCGGGATAGGCGGAAGTTTTACATCCTTATAAATATCCAAATAGGATTTCGGGCACGCAAACGGCAGGTGCGGTTTGATCAAACCCACTGCCAAAAAAAACGGCTCTTTTTTACCCGCTAACTCACTCAGTTGCGCCACCGCATCACGGGCGATCCAACCATCGTGATAACGGAAATCATCTCCCTCATTGTGCTCATTAACCGGACAAGCCCCGGAAACTCGCGGTATTCCATCCGCCAAACCATGCATCGCCTTCTGCGGAGTTTTCCACGGTCCGGTCGGCATCAAATTCAGATCCCACGAACCCGGCATCTCCACTTTCTCCGGATCCGCCCAATCTTTGCAGCCCAATCCGCCAGGATAATGCGATATTTTTCCTATCGCCACCGTCCGATATCCCTGTGTCCGGAATTGTTTCGGCATGGAAAACGGCGCGGTTTCCGCCTGAGCAGAAACCGACATCAGCGCATCATTACTCCTGAGCTTGGCCGACGTTCCGTATTTCCCCGTCAAAAGCGAATACCGCGAAGCCCCACAGGTTGGCGCTTGGACATAATGTCGTTTAAACCCCCGCCCGCTCGCCACCAGCGAATCGATTGCCGGGGAATGAATGTGTCCAACCCCAAACGATTTCAGCTCCGGCCGCAGATCATCCACGCAGATCAAAAGCACATTCGGCTTCGCTCCATAGGCAGAAACCCCAAATACCAACAACCAGATCAAACTTCTGAGCATACTCTCTGATTCATCATCTCACCTAATACGGCAAGGCAATATCTCAAAATTACCTCTGCGATCCTCCGCGACCTCTGCGTCTCTGCGGTGAAATCGAACTACCTGAACGGTCATCTCTAGCTTTATAGACCATTACACCCAGCAAAATTTCATCAAAATCCCATTTCCATTTTCCCAAACCACGACCATTATCCCCGCGCATGCTACCAATTCTCATCACAGGAAAGTCCGGCCGAATGGGCC
>JBILAN010000077.1:0-12216 GCA_044354135.1 Luteolibacter sp. | reverse complement strand
GCAAATCCATGGAATCCGATTGCCGAAGAATATCTCGCTCCGAGATTTCCAAATCTAGAAATTGTTAAAGTCGTTACTCTTGCAACCGAAATCACCCACGCGATTGAGTCGGTCGCAACTAATTCAGGACCAACCCGATCAGAGCTTGAAGCGATTGATGTCGAAGACTTGGATGATGGAATTTACGACTTCGATGTTACGGCAGACTATACCGAACCAATGGCGCAGCTAATCGCTACGATTATGTCGGATGCGGTTAGGACGCAAGCTTCCGATATTCATTTCAAAGTTGAGAAAGAGTCATTCTACTATGCATTCAGGGTGGATGGTGACATCGGACGCAAGGTGGAAATTCCGATGAAACTAAAGGATAGGCTGGATGCGTTCTTGCTGAACTTAATGCGTCTTCCTACGGAGATCAGAAATACAGTTCCAGGTATTTCAGGCCGTTTCACGATATCCTATTTCCACCGACCTATCGATATTCGCTATGAAAGGCACCGTACATATCGTGGATATCACGTAACTATGCGTCTTCTTGATAAGAGCAATATTAACGTGACCCTCGGTAAAGGCACTTTGGCCTTTGATGAACAGACGATGTTTGCTTTGGAAAAGGTGATGAAGATTCCATCTGGAATCATTGTTATGTCGGGTCCCACAGGATCTGGAAAATCAACCACGCTTAATGCCATTTTACGTGAGTTAAACCGACCTGAGGTGAACATTCTGACATTGGAAAATCCTGTGGAAGACGAAGTTCCTGGTATTACCCACTGCGACTTGAAAAGCGCCAAAGAATTCAAACCGATGATCGCATCCTTTATGCGTTCTGACCCAGATATCATTCTGATGGGCGAGGTGCGGGATTTTGATTCTGCAGAACTTGCCATTGAGGCGGCGGTTACGGGACACAAAGTATTGACCACCATTCACACTCCGCGAGCATCTCAAATCATCGAGCGTTTCGAACAACTTGGTATTGAACGTTGGAAAATTGCCCAAACTCTCAAAGCTGCCTGTGCTCAACGATTGGTAAAATTGCTTTGCCCTTACTGCAAAGAGCCCTGCGATGGGATTTCTGAACTTGAGCGTAAGACCTTTGCTTTGGATGAATCTTGGGCAAAGGTGCCGATCAACAAGGCTCGCGATGGAGGTTGCTCTGAATGCCGGAACACGGGCTATTCTGGACGGACAGCCGTATTGGAAATCATCCCAATTTCTCCAAAAGTTTCAGATCAGCTTTCCAAAGGCGAACTTACCCCTTATGAATTAGAAGTGAGAATTGCAAATGAAGGAGTGCTTCCTAATTTGCGCCGTAGTGGTTTAAAACTATTGCGTGAGGGCAAAACTGACCTTGCTGCACTCAGCAAGGTTATCGACATGACCTATACCGATGACTAATTCACCATCAAATAAAAAATCTGCCAGCAAGGCTTCAACTGAAGTTAAGGTGAAGAAAGACTTCATGGGCAGGCCTATAAAGCCAAAGGAATTTACTAAAAATGAGCTGATAGGAATTTTCCGCGGATTAGGGTCTATGTTAAGAGCACAGATCAATACTTCTGATGCGTTGAAATATTATGCGCAGGGTCTTTCCAATAAAACCATAACTGATACCCTCGATAAAATTCGTGAGGATATCGGTGCAGGTGTTAATGTCCACGAGGCGTTCCGCCGAACTGAGCGATTTAACGATACGATCATCGGACTCATTCAAGCAGGTTCTGATGCGGGACAGTTGCATGAGGCGTTTCGAGCTTTGGCTGCACGTCTTGTCACTGAGCTTAAATTCAAAAAGGCACTCAAGAAAGCAACAGTTCAGCCAGGTTGTATTATTGCGGTTTTGATTGGAGCTTTCATTGTGTCACAGGTTAAAATCGTTCCTCAGGTTGAAGAGATGTTAGCGGGTGTAGGCGCTAAGCCAGATGGTCTGACTGCGATTTCTTTCAACGTCAGTCATTTCGTTCAAAGTGTCTGGCACGTTTTTTGCCTTACTCTTATCGGTTTGGGGATAACCATTGCGAAAGTATCGAAGGTTCAGTCATTCATCATGGGTGTTGCCATGTCAAAATGGCGATTGCTGAGATTATTGATTATGTCGCTTCGTCAGATGACTTTCCTTTCGACGATCAAGCTTTTGCACTCAAACGGCATTAACTTGGCGAAATCGATTCGGGTTTCCGCAAACAGCGTTAAAGGAACACCCTTTTATGATGAGCTCAGAGAAGCTGCAGATAAGTATGAGAATGCAGGCGTTCCGCTTTCAACAGCTTTTTCAAAATATACCTCTGTCGATTCACAAATTACCCACATGCTATCGATTGGTGAAAAATCCGCTTCACTTGATTCGCAGTTAGAGATGCTTACCTTAATGTATGAAGAAGATGCAGATAACTATATGACAGTGTTTGCGGCTACAGTCAGCTTCGTGGTATTGATTATCGCTGTTTGTATTATTGCGGGTGTGTTCATCGGCACATTTTTACCAATTTTCTTGATGGGTCCGAAGATGATGGAAAGTGGCGTTTAACGTGCACCTTAAGAAATTGAAATTCCATGCAACTCACTTCTTTTGATCGCTGGCTGAGAGTGAAGTTTGTGCAAGAGACACATATCCTCACTTTAAGGCCTCTTGAGCATACTCCTAAAGGAATAAAAAGAATTGATCTTCCCAAAAGTCCAGCGCGCCGGTTCAATCATCTTTACAAATCAAGTAAGCCTAAAGCTATTGATAAATTTCTCACGATGCTAAAGGATGACAACCAGATGTTCAGCACGACTGTCGTGGATAAAGATACATGGTTGGCGCAATTTGTGGCTCCGGAGGGAAAGTCTCCAACATGGTATCTAGTTTCGGTATTCTGTTCAATGGCCGCATTGGCTCCTGTTGTGAGTTGGGTTCGCGACAAGATCAAAGATCCTGAATTCATGGAAAACCTCAGGGGGGCTTTGGATATCATAAAAGGTTGATCCCCTGCTTTGGTTTGACGAAACGTGTCTCAAATTCTATACCTTATCTGATGTCTGCTGATAAAAGGATTCTATTTATATGTACCGGAAATACTTGTCGAAGTCCCATGGCTGAAGCGCTTTTCCGTAAAGTGGTCTCTCATCGGTCCGACTATTCGGTGAAATCCGCAGGAGTCTCGGCATCCAAAGGTTCTCCGTGTAGTAGGGAAACGGCACAGATATGCAAGGACGCGGACGCGGCGCTGGAAGGATTTAAGAGTCAGCCAGTTTCTGCGAAATTATTAGAAGATGCGACGCATGTTTTCGCTATGACAGAGAGGCATTTGGCATCTTTGGAAGAAAAGTTTCCGGAGTATGTGGATAAGTATTATCTGGTCTGCGAGTTCGTAGATTTGCCCGTCATTGGATACGGAGCTGATGTTCCGGATCCAATCGGAATGGGACAAAAAGCCTACCGAGAAGTAGCGGATGTTTTGGAGATGGCGATTCCAACCATCATCAAATACATTGATCAAACATCGGCCTAAATCATTCCTAATTTCATTTTACCTTCTTCGGTAATCATTTCCTGATTCCAAGCGGGATCCCACACGAGTTCAACTTGTGCTTCATCGATCCCATCGATCGTCATCACTTTGGCTTGAGCATCAGCTGCGATCACTGGGCCCATGCCACAACCTGGAGCGGTGAGAGTCATTTTCACTTGAACGACCCGCTTATCGCCTTGTTGTTCAATATTGCAATCGTAGACGAGACCAAGGTTTACGATATCAACAGGAATCTCTGGATCGTAGACGCTCTTAAGTTGCGCCCAAACCTGCTCTTCAAGAGGAGCGTCTTTGAGTCGAATGGCATTTTCCTGTTTCTGCTTTTCTTCCTCAGGACTTATACCGAGCGCGTCGGCATCTTGAGATGAAATGCGAGCCAATCCCTGAGATGTTGCCACGGTATATGTGCCGCCCAGTCGCTGGGTGATGAATACGGCGGTTCCTGTGGGCAATACCATGGCATCACCGCTCGGGATTTGAACGGCGGAAACTTCGCGGGAAAGTTTGATTTCTTCGTGCATACGCAAAATAAAGGTCAGTAAGCCGCTAACCGCAAGCTGCATTCATAGATTAGAGAGAATCAAGCTTTGAAAGTGACAGATCTTCACTCATAGGCTAGATTTTGCCGAGCATGTGGGAGTTTACAGGAAAACACTGGCGTGATGGGATCGAGATTGTCGTTCTCGCATCCTGTTTGTACCTGATTTACCGCTCCTTCCGTGCCACCCGAGGTGCTCAAATTCTGGTGGGTTTGGGGTTCATTCTTGTCGCCTTGGCGTTGGTGACTCAGTTATTCCAGTTTGAAGTAATTGGCTGGTTAATCACGCGTTCGGCCGCGGTGCTGGCATTTGCTCTTTTGGTTATATTCCAACCAGAATTGCGCAATGCCTTGGCGCGTTTGGGGAGTAGCCAAATTTTTTCGTTTTCGAGTAAAAGACGTTTAGCATTTGTCGAACGTTTGGCTGATGCCGTGGTCATGCTTTCCAAGAAACGGATTGGAGCATTGTTTGCGATACAGAGAGATATCTCTCTCAAAGAACAGTTAGAAACCGGCGTTGAATTAGATGCTCGTTTTTCTAGTGAACTTGCAATGAGTATTTTTTTCCCGAAATCCCCACTTCATGACGGGGGAATGATCATCGCAGATGATCGCGTAGCAGGTGCCGCATGTGTTTTTCCTGTAACGGAAAAAGAAATGCAGGATCGTTCAACTGGTTTGCGTCACCGTGCGGCGATAGGATTGACAGAACGAACTGATGCGATTGCGATTGTTGTCAGTGAAGAAACAGGTACTATCTCGATCTCAGAAAATGGCTTCTTGCAACGCAACTTAACAGAAAATCAATTCCGTGAACGTATCTCCGAAATCTTCTTCGCTGTCCCAGCTGTTATTGAAAATGAAACCAACCAGAAGCTGGATAGCAAAGATTCTGTGTCTTCTACTGGCGATAGGAATATGGTTTCTGATTAAGAACCACCTCAGGACATTGCCGGCTCATGGTAATGGCATGCCTTTGTATCCAAAGGCAATTCCAGTGGATGAGAAATCGATAAATGATAGATGATAACTTACGGAATGCTCCGGTGGATCTTAACCGCAACATAATCTGCGTTTGGTAAGATCCGTTTTTCAATTTCCACATTCACGGATCGTAAGGGATAAGAAGTGAGTAGGTTCTCAGCCAAATCGATCGCAAGGGTTTCAATCAAATGCCTGGGTTTCTGTGTGGCGAGTTCACTGATTTTGAGAGAGACCTCATAGTAGTCTATGGTATTTTGCACTCTGTCCTGGAGTCCCAGAAATCCTTGTGACGATTGCATCTTCACGGTAACCCAGAGTTTTTGCGGGACAGCTCGTTCTTCATCAGGAACACCGATATGGCACTCTACCTCTAGCCGGCGGATTTCGATCTCATCAGGAATCATGGCAGAAGTTTCTCTATGACGACGCGTTGCAAAAGAATTTTCGTCGGGTGGTTTAGGTTTAATTTCAATGCCTCATCGATACTCAACCATCGGAACTTCTCGGCTTCTTCGTTGAGAATGACTTCATGAGAAGAGGCTTTGGCAAGATAGTTGAGTAGGATGAAATGTTCGGGACGGATGAATTCTGGGGAGTCGATACAGTCCTGATTCATGACGAAGCGAATGTCAGAAATCGTCAGTTGAGTCTCTTCAAGAATCTCACGCTTTAGGGCGTCTTCACTGGTTTCACCGCGCTCGATTTTCCCGCCAGGGATACCCCAAAGATCACTCCATTTGTGGGTCCGTATCATCAAAACCTTTCCTGCTCCATCATGAATCAAAGCGCCAACCGTTGCGATGGGTCGATCCGCTTTCCTTCGGTCGAAAAGTTTCACCAACACACCGAGATCTGGGACGGTGATATCAGGGCGGACGGCGGCGAGCACTTCCGCATGATGATAACCGGTGAGCACAGCGATCGATGAAATGCCGCCGTGGCGCGCGGTTTCTATGTCGTGTGTCATATCACCGATAAATGCAGTCTCGTCTTTATGCAGCGAATGCTTTTCGAGAATATGCGCGATGAGTTCACGTTTATCAATAACTCCAGAGTAAGTTTCTTCAAAAAAATCCTTCATTTCGAACTCGTTAAGTTGGCGCGCAAACGCTGTCGGATCCATGGAGGTCAATACGAACAATCGCATTCCGCGTTGTTTCGCCCATTCCAGTTTTTCACGGGCGTGTGGCAATACAGTTACCAAACTAGTCGCACCATCGAAAGCTGGGCGAAAATGTGCTTCTAATTCAGTAAGCGCTACGCCTGGCAGGAGTTCCTCGTAGAACTCATGATAGGGGAGGCGGAAGCTTCTGCGGAATCCTTCGCGGTCGTATGGAGCGATTCCGTATTTTTCCAGCACCACGTTGGTTGCCTCGATGACAGGGCTCATGTCGTCCACCAAAGTGCCAGACCAATCAAAAATGAGATTTTTAAACATGGTTGCTTCTTTCTGTTAGATATTTGATCAACCCAAGGAAAATTTGATCGATTTGATTTTGTCCTTACCGAAGCGTTCTTTGATCTTTCGAAGTAGATCCGGCTTCATTTGTTCTAAATGAAAACGCATCGCTGGTTGAGTGACGCGTAAGACGAGATGTCCTTCTCTCACGGAAACTGGTTCGGTATTGTTGCCAATGAAATCTCCCGCGATTTCTTTCCAAGCGGTTTTCACTTCCTCTTCATTGATGCTTTCCGCGAAGAATTGTTTTTTCAGGATTTCATCAATCCATTCTCCGGCGGCTGAGATATTTGCATCGAGCTTCAGCGGTTTGTCACAGCCCAACCACTCGCTCATTAGTTCCTCATGGATACCCTCGCGCCGTATCGTTGGTTTTCGTTTCCTGGGCGCAGCCATGGCGGGATTTACTCTGCGCCGTCCTCGCCGATGGCCTCGACAGGGCAGCCTTCCATGGCTTCTTTGCACTGAGCGGTTTCTTCGGCGTTTTCGGGTTGCTTGAAAACGTAGGAGTAACCTTCGTCATCTGCGCGCGTGAAATTGTTTGGTGCGGTCTCACGGCAGAGATCGCAGTCAATGCATTGACTATCGACGTAGAATTTTCCTGCGACGTTTTCTTCGTTTCTGTCTTCTTTATCTGCCATGGTTGTAAATGTGTTGTATGCTCTTTGGATGCAACGGGAAATGGCTTCTTGCAACTTTTAATTATCTGACTCGTGCTAAAAGCCAAGGGAGGAGGTCTTCGATGGGAAGGCGCTCTTGCTCCATGGAATCGCGATGACGGACGGTGACTGTGCCTTTTAAATCGGGGGTTTCTTCACCGAGGGTCTCGAAATCGACCGTGACACAGAACGGGGTGCCTACCTCGTCTTGGCGGCGGTAGCGTCTGCCAACGGCGCCGCCGTCATCGTAGAATACGTTCATCCATGGCTGGAGCTGCTTTTGGATTTCTCTGGAAATACGAACTTGCTCCTCGTTTTTCTTGAGGAGTGGGAAAATTGCCACCTTGATCGGCGCCATGGAAGGCATGAAACGCATCACCGTGCGGATGTCGCTTTTGCCATCTTGACCGAGTTCTTCTTCGTCGAAAGCTTCACAAATCAGTGCCAAGACTGTGCGATCACAACCCGCGGATGGCTCGACCACATGCGGAAGGAAACGCTCCTTGGTTTCTTCATCGAAGTATTCCAACGGTCTGCCGGAACCTCTGGCGTGGACACCGAGGTCGTAGTCGGTGCGATACGCCACGCCTTCCAGTTCTTGTATGCCGAATGGGAATTCGTATTCGATGTCGTAAGTTTTCTTCGAGTAAAACGCACGCTCGCCATCTGGCACATCGAGGATGTGAAGCTTGTTGCGGGGGATTCCGATTTCGGCGTAGAAATTCAAACGCGTTTCCAGCCATTCTTCTGTGAGGCGCATGCCGTCGTCTGGATGGCAGAAATACTCGATCTCCATTTGTTCGAACTCGCGGGAACGGAAAGTGTAGTTGCGTGGATTTATCTCGTTGCGGAAAGATTTTCCGACTTGGGCAATACCGAATGGCAATTTGACCCGATTCGAATCGAGGATATTTTTGTATTGGCAGAAAATCGATTGCGCGGTCTCAGGGCGAAGGTAAGCAACCTGATCACCGGTTGCGCCAAAGTTGGTTTGGAGCATGAGGTTGAACTCACGAGGCTCTGTCAAAAGGGAGCCGTTAGCAGGGTTGTAACTGGTTGTTCCGGTCACTTGCTCTGTGGTTTCTCCTTCGAGCTGGATCGCTTTGATCGCATCTTTTTTGCTCATCGAGGATTCCTTGATGAACTGTGAATAATACTCGCGCGCGGTTTTACGAACCTTCGCATCGTCCTGGCCAGGAAGCTGGAGAACCGAGTATGCTTTTTCGGATTTCCAATTGAGTTCCGCTGAGCTTGCGCCTGTGAAATGGTAAACCGTTCCATCCTGCGGGTCGATTTGGTCGGCACGGAGTCGGGTTTTTGAAAGCAAGCAATCGCACATCGGATCGCTGAATCCACCAATGTGTCCGGAGGATTGCAAAACTTCTTCCATGGTCAAAATCGCGCCATCCATGCCGAGCACGTCGTCGCGTTCCTGAACGGTTTTTCTCCACCAGTAATCTTTGAGGTTGCGTTTGAGTTCGGCGCCCAGAGGGCCGTAATCCCAGCAGCCGTTGAGTCCGCCATAGAGTTCACCTGCTTGAAAAATGAAGCCTCTGCGTTTGCAGAGAGAGACAATTTTCTCCATCCGCACTGGGTCTGTTACGTCCTTGTTTGCCATAAAATGATGCCCAGATCATGCGGGCGGGGGCGGATGAAAACACATGCAGCCCACAGGATCAAGGCATCTTAGACGTTTTTCACCCCACTCGGATCGCTGCGGCGAATTTAAACTTCAAAAGAAATCTAATATCCGCCGCAGCCCATCCGCTAACCACGGGAATGAGCCATTCTTAGCGTTAATCATGCCAAGTTTCGGCTTCTTGGAGCTTTGAAGAGATGAAATTCAGCCATAAAAGGAGTGTTTCGATGGTATTGTGCTCATGTTGCGGTCCTTGTTGCAGCAGATACAGTCGATTAGGAGTTACCCAATAACTGAGATATCCCATGATTCGCAGTCTCGACTCGATTCATGGGTAGATTGTCCGCTTTACTAAGAAACCGACTTTGTCCAACCTCCCGGCTCGCACCATGACCGCCTCTGAGATCCGTAATAGCTTCCTCGATTTTTTCGCCGAGAAACAACACACCATCGTCCCTTCCGCATCGCTCATGCCGCAATCCCCGGGACTGCTTTTTACCAACGCGGGCATGAATCCCTTCGTTCCGTATTTCCTCGGCGTCGAGAAAGCTCCCTATAATCCACCGCGCGCGGCAGACACCCAGAAATGCATCCGTGCTGGAGGAAAACACAACGACCTCGAGGATGTGGGTTACGACACCTACCACCACACGTTTTTCGAAATGCTCGGCAACTGGTCGTTTGGAAACTATTTCAAAAAAGAAGCCATTCAATGGGCATGGGAACTTGTGGTTGGGCGATGGGGACTTCCTGCGCATCGACTCTACGCATCGGTATACGCGCCGAAAGCAGGCGACCCCGGAAATTTCGATCAAGAAGCCTACGACATCTGGGCGGAACTTTTCCACGCTGCAGGTTGCGATCCAGCGATCCAAATTGTCCACGGCAACGTCAGAGACAATTTTTGGATGATGGGCGAAACCGGACCATGCGGTCCGTGCTCCGAACTTCATATCGATCTAACACCTGAGGGAAATCCAGTGACAGGTCGCAATCTTGTCAATAACGACTCCGATCTCTGCATCGAAATCTGGAACCTCGTTTTTATTCAATACAACGCCGAGACCGATGGCACGTTCCGCGAGCTTCCAGCTAAACACGTCGATACCGGAATGGGTTTTGAACGCGCTTGCTCGATCATTCAGAACACTAATGGTTTCACCGACTTCTCGAAAAAACCCTCGAACTACGCCACCGACGTTTTCCAACCCATCTTTCGCAAACTTGAAGAACTCAGCGGAAAAACCTACGTAAACATCTACCCGGAACTCGGTGCGGATCGCTCCGTGTTTTCCGAGGAAATGAAAACCGCCATCGCGTTCCGTGTCATTGCGGATCACTTGCGCACTCTTTCCTTCTCCATCGCCGATGGCATTATGCCCGGCAACAACGGCAGAAACTACGTGCTCCGCCGCATCCTTCGTCGCGCTGTAAGATACGGACGCCAGCTGGGGTTCTCCGGTGAAAAACCGTTTTTCGGTGCGCTGGTAGAAACGCTCGTCGCTGAAATGGGCGGTGTGTTCCCTGAATTGAAAAACCGCCAAGAAGTTGTTAGACAAACGCTGGAGCAAGAAGAATCGAGTTTCAACCAGACGCTCGATAGGGGACTCAAGCGTTTTGAGGAAGCCATGATGAGTATCGGAAACAACGAACTCTCCGGCGACATCGCCTTCGAACTCTATGATACCTTTGGTTTCCCTATCGATCTTACAGAACTTCTTTGCTCAGAGCGTGGACTCAAAGTAGATATGTCGCGTTTCGAAAAACTGATGGAGCAACAGCAAGAGCGCTCCCGTGCAGCGCAAAAATCAAGCGTCGTCCGTGCACTCGATATTTCCACTGAAGCCGTTACCGAGTTCGTCGGCTTCGACTCCGATTCCGTCGAAGCCACCGTGTTGGAAATTCATCCGCAAGAAGAGAGCTTGTTCGTGATCACCGACAAAACTGTCTTCTACGCCGAAATGGGCGGTCAGTCCGGCGATACAGGAACGCTAAACGACATTCCTGTCACCGGCGTCCAACAAATCGGCAAAGCCCGCGCTCTGATCATTCAAAAATCAGAAATCAACCCCGACTTCATCGGGACAGGCAATCATCAATCGTCAATAAATCCGGGCGACAAGGTTATACTCAAGATCGCCCAAGATCGCCGCCGCCCCATCGAGGCTCACCACACCGCCACGCATCTTCTCCATTGGGCGTTGCACGAGGTCGTTTCCAAAGATGCCGCGCAGCAAGGTTCATCCGTCGATGAAAACCGCCTGCGTTTCGATTTCAACAGCGCTGCCGTCACACCCGAGCAACTCGCGGCGATGGAAGAAAAAGTCAACGCGGCGATCAAAGCCGACGACTCGGTTTCATGGACCGAGGTCAAACACGCCGACATAAAAGGCCGCGCCGATATCATGCAGTTCTTCGGCGACAAATATGGCGATATCGTTCGCGTCGTGCAAGTTGGTGGTGAATCGAATAAACTGAACGGCTATTCCCAAGAACTTTGCGGCGGCACACACGTTCGTCGCACGGGAGAGATCGGACTTTTCAAAATCAAATCCGAAGGAGCGATCGCTTCCGGTGTCCGACGTATCGAAGCGGCTTGCGGAGATGCCGCATGGAATTATCTAACGGAATTGGTCGATAAATGGGATGCTGAGCTCAACGCGGCCCGCGAGAAACTGCAACTCGCCAACGCCAAGCTAGTCGAGCTAGGAGAAGCGCCCATCAGCGTGAATGATTTCCCATACATCATGAGCGCGATGTTGGTCGAGCGTGCGGATATTTCGCAAATTAACGCCACCTTCGCCCACGGCCAACGCACTTTGGAAGAAACCAAGGACGCCGCGATCGAAGCTGAAAAACGCATCAAAAAAATTCAATCCGCCCAAGCCGCCGCGCTTGCTGATGAAGCGCTCTCCGAGCTCATTGCCAAAGGTGATCCTATTATCGAAATTTTTGAGTCGGATGCGTCATTGCTTCAGGAATTACAAAACGGCCTCAAAAAGAAAAACTTCGCGGGGCCGGCATTACTCATGGTCGACGACGGAGATAAACTCCATCTAGCTGTTCATTGCGGAGCTGATGCTCTAACAAAAGGCCTGAAAGCCGGAGATATCCTCCGCGACCTCGCCGCCATCGCCGGTGGCAAAGGTGGAGGCAAACCCGATCAAGCAAGAGGCGCCGCGCCAGATAGAAGCAAGCTGCAAGAGATCAAAGCTGCGGCGTCAGCGAAGTTTTAGTTCGTTCGTGGCGGCGCTTTTCAAGCACCATTCCATTCTGAAATAAATTTGGCTTGGCACTTACAAAGCGCCGCCACGTTTTCTCTCTTCGTTGACTCTTGATTGTTAAATAGTAGGCTATTCCATGCCTGTTAAACTGATCATTCCTAATGATGGTCTTCATCACATGAAGTTAAGGAC
>JBILAN010000076.1:0-12265 GCA_044354135.1 Luteolibacter sp. | reverse complement strand
CCAAACTCGACGGTGAATCCTTTTCTGCGGTCGTCCGCCGAGCCCGATTTGACCCTGCCGATGCACGTGGCAGCTCCATCATCGGCGCCTTATCCGCGCTCAACGTTCGGGAGTCCGACAAAAAAGCAGTGGCGCATTGGGAAAAAATCGGCCTGCCAGAACGAACCAGCAGCTCCTCTCCATGGGAAGGAGATAAAGAATCGTGAAATTACTAGATACCTGCTTTCTCATCCATTTGCATCGTGAATGGGCCAAGAAACAACCCGGACCTGCCACTTATTATCTTGAGCAACAGCGACAAGAAGAATTCGGTATCTCCGTCATTACATCTCTTGAGTTTCTCGAAGGATTTGAACAGACCAACGATGGTCAACGATTTCTCTCACCATTCTCCTCTCTTGCTGTATCTGAAGAAGTCGCACGTATAGGCAGTCGCATCAGGCGCGATCTCCGCAAGCGTGGTGAGATGATCGGAGACTTCGACATCTTGATCGCTGCCACAGCTATCGAAGCAGCGATTCCGATTGTCACCGATAACATCCATCACTTCAACCGCATCGAAGGACTGACGGTGGAAACATACCGTCTCTGATTATTTCCACTCTTCACAAAATCCCACCCGGCACATAAGCCGCAGCTTCCGGCCATTGCTTTTCTAACAATTTTACATTCTTAGAAAACTTCGCGACCTGTGCCTTCGCCGCACCGACTTCTTGATCGCCTTTGCGTAAGATTTCATCGAGCTCAGCGCGACTGAGCCCGAGTCTTGAATCATTCGCAAGACGTTCGATCAAATTGTTTTTCTCCACCGCACCTGTGCGCATATCGGCGACGGTTGCGACGGCGTGTTCCTTGATCGCCTTGTGCGCCGTTTCACGACCCACCCCGCGTTTCACCGCTTCCATCATCACGGTGGTAGTCATCAGGAAAGGCAGGTAACGCGCGGTTTCCGCAGCGATCACCGCTTCGTAAGCATCCATCTGATCCAGAATGGTGAGGTAGGTTTCAAACATTCCGTCCAGGGCGAAAAACGCATCCGGCAACATCACGCGGCGCACGACCGAGCATGAAACATCCCCTTCATTCCACTGATCACCCGCAAGCCCCGAAGCCATCGCGAGATAGCCTTTGAGAATCACATGAAAACCGTTCACCCGTTCACAAGAGCGCGAGTTCATCTTGTGCGGCATCGCGCTGGAACCCGTTTGACCCGGTGCAAAACCTTCGCTCGCCGTTTCATGTCCCGCCATCAAACGCAGGGTTTTACAAAACGACGAAGGCCCGCTCGCAAGTTCTGTTAGAATCGAAACCACGCGCATGTCCAACGACCGCGGATAGACCTGACCGACGTTGTCCCACTGATGCGGAATGCCGAGATGTTTCACAATCCGTCCTTCAAGCTCCGCCACTTTATCCGCATCGCCTTCAAACAACGAAAGCTGATCCATCTGCGTGCCGACTGCACCTTTCAAGCCGCGCACCGCGTAACCGGAAATCACATTTTCCAAAACTCCCAAACCCGATTGCAGCTCCTCGCCAAACATCGCAATGCGTTTGCCAAGAGTCGTCGGTTGCGCCGCCACGTTGTGCGTGCGCGCTGTCAACACCACATCGTCCCACTGCTCCGCGCGCTCACGCATCCGACGCAGTGCGGCGATGGTTTTTGTCCGGATGAGTTGAAGACTCCGGAAAACCTGAAGCTGCTCGACGTTTTCCGTCAGATCCCGCGAAGTCAGGCCTTTGTGAATTTCCTCATGTCCGGCGAGTCCGTTAAATTCCTCGATCCGCGCCTTCACATCATGCCGCGTCACCCGCTCACGCGCCATGATCGATCCCACATCCACCTGATTTTTGACTTTTTCATAAGCGGCAATCGCTTCTGCGGAAATCCCCAAACCGAGATCCCGCTGCGCTTTCATCACCGCGATCCAATACTCCCTCTCCAAAACGATCCGCCCTTCTGCGGACCAAATGTCATTCATACCTGCGGAGGAATATCTTTCTGCCAGAACGTTCGGAATCATATCTGCCGAAATGAGGCGTCTACTTCCCCCTCCTGTCCAACTAAAAAACCTCAACTTGCCTTTTCAACCGGCTTTACCCGACGTTTCAGAACCGGCAAATGATGCGGCATGATCGCGGAAAATAGATGCACAATGGGGAATGCCGCTAAGGACAACAAAACCCCAGAAACAAACATGCCAAGTATGAAACTCGCGGCATTTACTTCTATATCCATAGGACTGATCTGCACCCCCTCAAAACCCGGAACCCTGATACCCAAGGTTTTCCGCATCCAATCTCCTATCGCCACCTGAACCAATCCAATCGGCACATTGGTAAACATATTGGAAATCCAGCAGACTGCCATGGCAATGGGGACGTTTACCTTGAATCGCATCGCCAAAACCGCCGCAAAAAGCATCTGCATCGGTAAAACCAAAATCATCGAAAAGAAAGACCCTATCGCTAACCCCGCCGCCACCGTATCGCGACACGGAATCCAAAGCGCCCGATTAAACAAAGGCTTGGTCATCGCCCGCCACCACGGCCTATCCCGCAGTCTCTTATGCTTCAGCATCCGGTAACTCCTCCGAACCAAACTTAAATATTTTTCTTTCATCCCTTAACTCACAGCCAACTTCGCATGACTTTGGCACTGTGCAATGCCCAATACTCAGATTCCGAAGGCAAAATTTCATCCAATCCTTGCCCTAAAACAAATCTCCTCCCACCATCCAAGCAACCAAACCATGGAAATCTGGCAAGCCATCCTACTCGGCCTCATCGAAGGCATCACTGAATACCTACCCATCTCATCGACGGGACACCTCATCGTCGCCCAAAGACTCATGGGTATAGGCACCCTGTCAGAAGTCGATAAACTATCTGCCGATGCTTTTGCCATCTGCATCCAAGGCGGTGCCATCCTCGCTGTACTCGGCCTCTATTACAAACACGTCATCCGCATGGTCAAAGGCGTGTTCGGTCAAGATCCCGAAGGACTCAAACTCGCAATCGCCATCCTCGTCGGGTTCATGCCCGCTGCCGTGTTAGGCGTCCTACTCAACGACATCATCGAAGAAAAACTCTTCGGCATGTGGCCAGTCATCGCCGCATGGATCTTCGGTGGCATCGGCATCATTTGGACCGTTTCATGGCGCAGAAAAAATCCTCCTCGCGGAAATGGCCGCGACATCCTCAAACTCGCATGGCAGTCGGCCCTTTTCATCGGCCTACTCCAATGCGTCGCCATGTGGCCAGGAACTTCACGCTCGCTAATGACCATTTGTGGTGGACTCATCGTCGGGCTATCCGTTAAAGCCGCCGTCGAATATTCATTCCTGTTAGGCGTTCTCACCCTCACCGCCGCAACCGCAAAAAAAGCGGTATGGTCAATCGAGGGCGCGGGCACGCAATACGAATCTTGGTTGGGTGGCACGAGACTCATGTGGGATACTTACGGACCCGCACCACTCATTGTTGGAATCATTGCAGCAGCCATCTCAGCTGCCTTCGCCGTTAAATGGCTTGTCACTTTCCTCCAATCCCACGGCCTTCAAGGTTTCGGATATTACCGGATTTTTGTCGGCATCACCGTCGGCATCCTAGTCCTAACAGAAACCCTGTAAGAACATTCTGTTATTTGAGATTTAAAGTTTAAAATTTAGAATTCAATCAAATGCATCCATTCCTCTCCACCGATTTTCTTCCTAAATGGTCGACATTTACCGCTGAAGCCATCGAGCCATCCATCCGTCACGCTCTAACGGAAGCCCAAAAAAACATTGAAACCATCGCCTCACAGGATCCTGCTCACGCCACCTACGAATCCAGCTTTCTGGCATTAGAAAAAGCCACGGAATCCCTCTCCCGCGGCTGGGGCCGGCTTCAACATCTCGATTCCGTTTCAGACAACCCTGCCCAACGAGAAGCGATCAATATACTCCTTCCCGACGTGACCGATTTCTATTCCTCACTCTCTTTGAATCCTCGTCTTTTCAACGTGCTCAATACGGTTGCCAGTGGCGGCAATGGGAGTGAAACGGACATGGAGGGACAAACTGAAACCAATTCCTCCCTCAAATTGCATCCGCCCAGCCAAGATCCTATCATCCAACGTCATGTCATAGAGACTATATCGGACTTTATCGAATCCGGCGCAGCTTTACCTGATGAGGATAAAACCCACATCACTGTCATCGATGCGGAGCTTTCCAAACTGACCAAAAAATATTCCGAAAACGTCCTCGATGCCACCAACGCATGGGAACTAATCATCACCGATGAATCAAAACTCGATGGTCTTCCCGACTCCGCGAAAGCCGCCGCTGCCGCAAATGCCCGCTCTAAAAATATCGCCTCCCCCGCATGGCGCATCACACTTCAAGCACCCTCCATGTCGCCCATCATGCAACATGCCCATGATGAAGAACTCCGTAAAACCGTCTGGGAGGCATCAACTAAAGTCGGCTCGGAAGCTCCTTACGACAACTCAGAGCTCGTCTGGAAAATCCTCGAACTCCGCAAACAAAAAGCCGAAATCCTCGGCCATACTAACTTCGCCGATCTCACCCTCCAACGTCGCATGGCTCGCAATGGTGATACCGCTCTCAAATTCGTCGAAAGCATTCACGCAAAAATCCGCGATGCGTTTCTCGCCGATTCCAAACAACTTTCCGAATACAAAGCCGCGAAAACTTCCACCACCCCCGAACAACTCGAACCATGGGAAATTTCCTATTGGGCAGAACGCCAGCGCAAAGAATTTTACGATATCGATGACGAAGATCTCCGCCCCTACTTCCCCGTCAGCGGAGTCATGGAAGGCATGTTCGGCATCGCTACAAAAATCTTCGGCATAACTATCACACAGGGTGACACTGTTGATCTTGATTCAATCAAAAATCCACAAAGCAGGGTAAGCGCTAGCGAACATAATCCATCAGGACAAAGTCCTGACCGCTTGGACGGAGCAAAGCGTAGTCAATCATCAATCATCAATCGTCAATCCCGACCGCAGGTCGATACCTGGCACCCTGAAGTCACCTTTTACGAAATCCACGATTCTAAGACCCAGAAACATCTCGGCTCATTTTACGCCGATTGGCATCCGCGCGAAACCAAGCGCGGCGGTGCATGGATGAATTCCCTTCACACCGGCGGACTCGGCGAACCCCACCTCGGCCTTATCATCGGCAACATGTCACCTCCCGTCGATGACACGCCTGCCCTTCTCACCCACCGCGAGGTCGAGACCATTTTTCATGAGTTCGGCCACCTCCTTCACGGACTCCTTTCAAATGTCCCGGTGAAATCCCTTTCTGGCACCAACGTCGCTTGGGACTTCGTCGAACTCCCATCCCAGATCATGGAGAATTTCTGTTGGGAACGTGAATCGCTCGATCTGTTCGCGCGCCATTACCAAACCGGCAAACCCATCCCCGAAGATCTTTTCCAAAAAATGCTGGCCGCGAAAAACTACATGTCAGCCACCGTTTTCATGCGCCAACTCGCCCTCGGAAAACTCGACCTCGAACTCCATCTCCATCCGGAAAAATATCTCGGCCGTGACCTGCAGGAAGTTGATCGCGAAATCCTCGCCGATTACCGCGCACCATTCAAAACCCAAGCCCCATCCATGGCCTTGCGTTTCAACCACCTCTTCTCATCCCCCACCGGCTACGCCGCCGGTTACTACTCCTACAAGTGGGCGGAAGTGTTGGATGCCGATGCCTTCACCCGCTTCAAAAAAGAAGGCATCCTCAACCCTGAAACCGGCATGTCCTTCCGCGAACACATCCTGAGCAAGGGCAACTCCGCCCCACCCGAAGTCCTCTACGAAAACTTCATGTCCCGTCCCGCCGATCCGGAAGCTCTACTGGTTCGGGCTGGGCTGGCTTGATGATCTTAGCTATTGACTTGGCCATGTTTATAGCCTAATGAATAGCTATGACAGCTACGGTTAATATCGGAGAGCTAAAAAACCATCTTAGCGAGTTCCTCGAAAGAGTGGAAGGCGGCGAGGAAATCGTGGTTTGCAAACGCAATGTGCCGTTCGCAACGATCACAAGCATTCCGCAGCGAAAAAACCGCTCCCAGCCGGGCTGGGCAGCATCATCCCTGCGCATTCTAAAGCCCATCGAAGGTCCAGCTATACCTGAAGACGATTGGAACATGCTCAACGATCAACAGGCATGAAGCTACTCCTCGATACCTGCGCGATCATTCATTTCAGCGCTGAACCGGATCGTTTAAGTCCGGCCATCCTATCGCGTCTCACCTCTCCGGACACCGAGGTTTGGTGCTCTGCGATTTCCATCGGAGAAATCGCCTGCCTCCAAGAGCGGGGTCGCATCGAAATCGAAGGCCATTGGAAAACTTGGTTTCGTACTTTGTTAGAAGTGAATGGCTGGAACCTCGCACCCATCTCAGGTGAGATCGTTGAGGAAGCCTATTCACTCCCTGCACCCATCCACCGCGATCCCGCCGACCGCATTCTCATCGCCACCTCCCGCATACGCCGCATGCCCCTCGTCACCACCGACCAACACATTCTCAATTACCCACACGTCGAATCCCTAGACTAAAACCTTATTAAATTCCTCCTTTGCGTCCCTCCGCGACCTCTGCGCCTCTGCGGTGAAAATCTTTTATTTAACTCATTATGAAAATCCTCATCGCATGCGGTGGCACTGGTGGCCACCTGTTTCCCGGAATCGCCGTTGCCGAGAGCTTTCTCGCCCAAGGCCACGAGCCTTTGCTTCTGATTTCCCAGAAGAAAATCGACTCACAGGCATCCGCAAAATATCCGCACCTCCATTTCAAAGTCGTCCCCGCGATCGCGAAGCCGAAAACGCTTTCGCCGAAAATGATTCCGTTCCTCTGGGCGCTCTATCAATCCATCCGCACCTCGAAAAAAATCATCCGCGAATTCGGTGCTGACGCGGTTCTCGGCATGGGCGGCTTCACCTCGCTGCCTCCCGTTTACGCCGGTCACAAACTCGGCAAAAAAACTTTCGTTCACGACTCCAACGCCAGACCCGGTCGTGCCAACATCCTGACTTCCCGTTTCTGCAACAAAGTCTTCATCGGCCTCGAACCCGCCGCCGCGTTTTTCAAAACCGCCACCCATCTAACAGGAACTCCCGCCCGCCCAGAAATTCTCAACCTCCCATCCCGCGCCGAGGCCGCGAAACATTTCGGGCTCGATCCTAACAAAACCACCCTCCTCGTCACCGGCGGTTCCCAAGGTGCTTTCCGCATCAACCAACTCATCGCCGAGGCCGCGAACTCTCTGCCGCCAGAAATCCAGATCCTCCACATCGCCGGTCCTGGCGACCTCCCGCGCATCCAAGCCGAGCACCCACAACAACGCTCTGGTTACCAACTCATCGGCTTCTGCGATCAAATGGCCTCCGCTTACGCCTGCGCCGATCTCGTGGTCGCCCGCTCCGGCGCATCCACTCTAACAGAAACTTCCCTCGCCGGTCTGCCCTCCGTCCTCATACCCTTCCCCTACGCCGCCGACGATCACCAAACCGCCAACGCCAAAGTCTTCGCCGACGCCGGAGCCGCCAAGCTCATCCAAGAAAAAGAACTCACTCCCGCCTCCCTAGCCGAACTCCTTACCCAACTCCTCACCAACCCCGGAGCCCTGAAAAACATGTCCGACGCCGCGAAATCCCTCGCGATTCCAGACGCTGCAGATCAGGTGGTTGCGAAGATTTTGGCGCAGATTTGATAAAACCTCCTTGAACATAGCATCTGATGCATTATCATCAGATGCATGAGAACCACCCTCGACATCGATGACGATGTGCTCTGCGCGGTAAAGGAGCTCGCTGCAAAAGAACGAAAGACCGCTGGAAAGATCCTCTCGGAATCCTTCCGACGCGCCATCCATTCTGGAAATAAAACCCAAGCGCTTGCTGAACCTGAAAAGCCCTACAGAATCAAAAACGGCATTCCTGTGCTACCATCACGTGGCGAGATCGTTACAAACGAGCAGATTCAACGTATCATGGAACAAGAGGGCATTTAATGAAACGGCGCTTCCTACTCGATATCAATCTCCTGATCGCCTTGCTGGATCCGGACCACGCCTTCCATGCAATTGCACACCAATGGTGGGGTAAAAAGGGCCAATCTTGGGCGTCTTGCCCGATCACAGAAAACGGCCTGATTCGGATCATGGCATCATCAGCATATAGCAAAAATACCCAACTGACGGTCGCAGATATAACCGAACTGCTCTCAGTTTTTGTAAGTAACACCGACCACGTATTCTGGTATGATGATTTGAGCTTACGGGATCAGCGAGAATTTCAGCATACGTCCATCCTTAGCTCAAAACACCTCACGGATCTTTATCTGTTGGCTCTCGCCACCAAAAATCAGGGGGCCCTTGTGACCTTTGATCAGAATATTTCTACATCGCCTGTTACTTCGGCAAATGCTGAGAATCTTTTGATACTGTGACTGCTGATCTGTTCCTGACTCCCTGAAATTTAAAACTTAAAGTTTCGAGTTTAAAACCCCCGCTTTCCCATTGCCCAAGCCCCCGAAACCCGCCAACTTCGCGCCTCTGAAATGGCTGCAAACGAAACAACACAGGACCTGACCCACCTCTCAAAACCCCTTAACATCCACCTCATCGGCGTCGCCGGCTCAGGCATGAGCGGACTCGCCCTGTTGCTGATCGGCATGGGTCACAAGGTTTCCGGATGCGATCGTGTGACAACCTCGGAGACGGATCGAATGCAAAAGCTCGGGCTGAAATTTTCCTGCCCACAAACCGCCGACTCAGTGAAAGGCGCGGAGCTCGTCGTCTATTCATCCGCGATCAACGATTCTAACCCCGCTCTAGCCGCTGCGAAACAAGCGAACATTCCCCTTATGCGTCGTGCGGAATGTTTAGCAGCCATTCTTCACACCAAAGCAGGCATCGTCATTTCAGGAACGCACGGAAAAACCACGACCTCATCGATGACTGCCCACTTACTGCGCGAATGCTCGCAGCAACCTTCCTATTACGTCGGTGCTGAAATTCCCATCCTCGGTGCCAACGCGAAATGGGAACCCGATGGTGAACTCATGGTTGCCGAAGGCGATGAATCCGATGGCACGCTCGCGCTCTACAAACCCCGCCACTCGGTCATCCTCAACATCGAGCCAGAACACCTCGATTTCTATCGCGACCTCGATCACATCAAACAGGTCTTTTCCAAACTCGCCGATCAAACTACTGGAAATATAGTATATTGTGCCGAAAGCCCGGTCGCTCACGAGATCTGCGCGGGCCGTAAAAACGCGATTTCCTACGGTTGGGAAACCACGGATGACCAAACGAACTACACCGCCTCCGATATCCGCGACCTCAAAGGCTCTTCGGCGTTCACCGTGAAGAAAAACGGCAAACCGCTCGGCGATATCGAACTCGCCATTCCCGGTGAACACAACATCCTCAACGCCCTCGCTGCGATCGCCATCGCTGATACCTGCGGCGCAGATTTCTCGCTCATCGCACGCGCACTCTCATCTTTCGCCGGTGCGAAACGCCGCTTCGAAACCAAATATCTTTCCAAAGATTACCGCATCATCGACGACTACGGCCATCACCCCACCGAACTCGCAGCCACGATCCAAACCGCTCGCTCGCTCAAACCCTCACGTCTCGTCGTTCTGTTTCAACCGCATCGTTTCACGCGAACACAGTTGCTCGCAGACGATTTCGGAAAGGTCCTGCAAGCCGCGGATAAAGTTTTCGTGACCGATGTTTATCCTGCCTCCGAAGCCCCCATCCCTGGCATCAGCGGACAAACCATCGTCGATGCGATGAGTCTCCACGGCGATGTTCCTGCAAAATTTCTGACCGATATCAACACCGCACACCATACCGTGGGAAATGCTCTCGAGCCCGGCGATCTGCTCATCACACTCGGCGCCGGAAATGTCCACGAAGTCGGAACCCGTATCTGCCGCGATCTGAAAACCCTCGAAGAACTCCGCGCTGTCGCCCCTGCCGGTGAAATTCTCGGCAAGCTCTACGAGCCGATGCGGAAACATACGACTCTTCTGGTAGGCGGCCCCGCACAATACTGGTTCGAGCCACAATCCTTTTACGCCTTTGCCTTCCTGGTCGATTCCTGCCGCGAGCGCGGACTGCCGATACGAGTCGTCGGTCGCGGATCTAACCTACTTGTTAGAGACGGTGGCATTCGCGGCGCAGTCATCCATCCCAACGGCGGCGCTTTTTCCGAACTCAGCATTGATGCCAAAGGCCACGTCACCGCTGGTGTTGGCGTGCGTTTGAAAAAACTCGCCTCCTTCGCAGGTGCTCACGGCATCGGCGGATTCGAGTGGATGGAAGGCATCCCAGGAAATGTTGGTGGCTCCCTGCGGATGAACGCCGGAGCGATGGGTATCGAAACGTTCGACCAAGTCGTCCGTGTGACCTTCCTCGACGAAGACGGCGTCATTCGCACCCGCGAGCGCGAGGAGATTGTCTCCAACTACCGCAACGTCCAGGAGCTCCGCCGCAACTTCGCACTTCAAGCCGTTTTCAAAGGAAAAAGCGATACCCACGAAAACATCAAACAACGTTGGCAGGAATCCCGCGACAAACGCAAGGACTCCCAACCCATCGCCGCATCCGCAGGCTGCACGTTCAAAAATCCGGAGGAAATTCCCGCAGGACGCCTGATCGACACCCTCGGTCTCAAAGGGCAAAGCGTCGGCAACGCCGCCGTCTCCGAAATCCACGGAAACTTCATCGTCAACAACGGTAAAGCCACCGCCAAAGACATCCTCACTCTCATCGATTCCATCCGCAAAACCGCCAAAGAAACCCACAACATCGATCTAGAAACCGAAGTCAAAATCATCGGAGACGATGAAACGTTGTTTTAAATTTCAAATTCCAATTTTCAAATTTCAAGTAAGGCATCATCCTTTTCATATAATTCTCTCTGCGACCCTCTGTGACCTCTGCGTCTCTGCGGTGAAATTCTTCAAACCTTTCATTCATCATGTTAGATAACATCAAAATCGCTGTCCTCATGGGCGGACCTGGTTCCGAGCGCCAGGTCTCGCTTGCTTCTGGTAATGCCGTGCTCAAAGCCCTGCTCTCGCTCGGGCTTGATGCGGTTCCCGTCGATGTCTCCTCCACCGAAATCGATTTACCCGAAGGCACCGGCCTGTGCTTCAACCTGATTCACGGAACTTTTGGCGAAGACGGGCAGCTTCAGGACATTCTCGACCAAAAAGGCATTCCCTACACCGGAGCCCGCGCGAAATCGTCCCGTATCGCCTTTGATAAAAGCCTCGCGAAGCAAGCTTTTTTAGCCGCTGGAGTACCGACCCCGAAATCGGAAATCATCGATTGCACCCACGGCACGGTTCTTCCCTCCTTTTCCGCACCGTTCGTTGTCAAACCACCGCGTGAAGGCTCGTCGGTCGGAATCGAAATCGTCAAAAACCAAGAAGACGCGACAACCGCGATTGCCAAAGCCTCGCAACATTCGAAAGATCTCTTGATCGAAGAATACATTTCCGGACTCGAGCTCACCGTTCCAGTTATCGATGGCATTCCCTATCCCGTCATCCACATCATCCCACCCGAAGGCGTTTATGACATGGCCGCCAAATATCCATGGCTCACCGGCCTGAGCAAAGGCTCACAATACATCTGCCCGGCCGACATCGATCTCGAAACCACGATCAAAGTCCAAGCCGCCGCCGTCGCCGCCCACAAAGCCCTAGGCCTCGAAGTCTATTCTCGGGTCGATGTCATGTTGGATTCTAACAATAATCCTTACGTCCTCGAAGCCAACACCATCCCCGGCATGACCGAAACCTCCCTCCTCCCAAAATCCGCGGCAGCCGATGGATTACCGTTTCCAGAACTTTGTAAGAAGATCGCGGAGCTTTCGCTTGGTTTGTGACATCATTGACTCAAACTTGCGCTCCTAGTCGCAACCTGAAAACTCTGTCGCCTAAACTTTACTTTTGAATTATACCGCTGACGGGGACTCTTACACGCAGCAGTCGTGGATCTCCGGCTATTTGGGCTCTAATCTTACTCGATCACATTCACTCTTCATTCCGTTCTACCCACGATCAACCCCGACATATCGGGGTTGACCCTTGTGTATTAAAAACGTGCTATCCTTTCGGAGGAAGCGGCGGAGGAGTTCGTTTGACCCTTGAACGCCTGCCGGATGTTCGGAAGGTAGCTTGAACACTCCGCCGTCTTCCCCCGTCC
>JBILAN010000137.1:0-3697 GCA_044354135.1 Luteolibacter sp. | reverse complement strand
CCTATCTTTTTGTCGGCCCTCGCGGCACGGGTAAAACCTCCACCGCTCGTATCTTCGCCAAAGCCCTCAACTGCACCGACGGTCCGAAAATTGATTTCGATCCCGAAGAAGATGTCTGCCGCGAAATCGCCGAGGGTCGCTCTCTGGATGTTATAGAAATCGACGGTGCCTCTAACAACGGGGTCGACTATGTCCGCGATCTCCGCGACTCCGTCAAATACGCCCCAGCACGTGGTCAGTTCAAAATCTACTACATCGACGAGGTCCACATGCTTTCCAATGCGGCCTTCAACGCCCTTCTCAAAACCCTGGAAGAACCGCCGGATCACGTGAAATTCATCTTCGCCACCACCGAGGTGCAGAAAATTCTCCCGACCATTCTGTCCCGCTGCCAACGTTTCGATCTCCGCCCCATCCCAACCCAAACGATTGCGGATCACTTGCTCCACATCGCATCTGCGGAAGGCATCAAGCTCGACACCACTGCCGCATGGGCGATCGCAAAAGGCGCGGACGGCGGGATGCGCGATGCACAATCGATGCTCGATCAACTCGTCTCATTCTGCGGTGAATCCATCACCGAGGAAAATGTCTTGGATATCTTTGGTTTCACCTCACGTGAAAAAGTCGCCGAACTCACCTCCAAGCTGCTCACCCGCGACACTCCTGCCGCACTGAAATTGATCCAAACCGAATCCGAAGGCGGTCGCGAACTTTCTCAACTCCTCGGCGAACTCATCGGTTGCTTGCGTGGCTTGCTCATCGCAAAACTCGATCCCTCAGCCGATGGCGAAGGAATTCCGGAAAATCTGTGGAAAAAACTTCTCGAAGACTCCGACGAATACGCATCAGAGCGACTCCTCGCCGCCATCGATGTGTTTGCAGAAACGGATGGTCGGATGAAATGGAGCACCAACAAGCGCCTGCACTTCGAACTCGGCATGATCAAAGCGATCCAGACGCTTTCCGAAGTCCGCATCACCGACGTGATCAAAGTCCTCACCAAAGGCGCCGATCATTTATCTTACTCCGCGCCGGCCGCCGCGCCTGCACCGGTTGCTAAATCCGCATCAAGTCCAGCAGAACCCGCACCTGTTGTCGCCGTTCAAGCCGCGCCACCCGCACCCGCCCCAGAGCCGCCTGCACAAAAAAAAACGAATAGTGACACCCTATCCGCTTTCGATGCCTTGATCGAAAACGCACCGGACGAAGACGATTTCCCAGAAGAACCCGCGCCAGCTCCAGTGAAAAAATCCGCGCCCGCCACTCCCGCGCCAACCGATGCAAAAGTGGTCGACGATTCATTTCATCAAGATCCATTGATCCAAGCGGCTTTGGTGAAATTCGAAGCAAAATTTCTAACCGCCTAACACTTTATTTATGAACATCCAGAAATTGATGAAACAGGCCCAGCAAATGCAAGCTGGCCTCGCTGCCAAACAACAGGAACTCGCCGCTCGCGAAATCGAAGTCTCAGTCGGCGGCGATAAAATCAAAGTCCGCGCCACCTGCGCTGGCGATGTGCTCTCAATCAAAATTGACCCCGCCGTCATCGATCCCACCGATGCCGAGTTTCTCGAAGAACTCGTCCTCAAAGGCGTCCAAGACGCCATCTCCCAAGGCAAAGCCCAAGCAGCCGCAGAAATGAGCAAACTAACAGGCGGCCTTGGCATCCCGGGTCTTTAAACTCTAAACTTTAAACTCTAAACTTCAAAAAAGAGGCGTATTGCGAAGCGATATCTTCCTTTGGAGTTTGAAGTTTAAAATTTAGAGTTTCAAAAAAAACGGCGGACCGTGTTTTCACACAGCTCGCCGTTAGATTTTACAGAGGTGTTCGGTTAGATACCTTTTTTGACGACGTCGTCAAGAAGGTCGATCACGCGGTTGGAGTAACCCCACTCGTTGTCATACCAGCTGACCAACTTGAAGAAGGTGCTGTTGAGCTCGATGGAAGATCCTGCATCGTAGATGGAGGAAGACTTGTCATGGATGAAGTCGGTCGAAACCACTTCGTCAGTCGTGTAGCTCAAGATGCCTTTGAGATAGGTCTCGGAAGCTTTCTTAAGAGCTGCATTGATTTCTTTAAGTGAAGTTTCTTTCTCAGTCTTCACGGTGAGGTCAACGCAGGAAACCGTTGGAGTAGGAACGCGGAACGCCATACCGGTGAGTTTGCCTTTCACTTCCGGGCAAACCAATGCAACGGCAACAGCCGCACCCGTTGAGGACGGAATGATGTTGATCGCGGCGGAACGTCCACCTTTCCAGTCTTTCTTGGAAGGACCGTCGACGGTTTTCTGAGTCGCGGTGTAAGCGTGAATGGTGGTCATCAAACCTTCTTTGATTCCGAAACCTTCTTTCAACAACACGTGCACAAGCGGAGCAAGGCAGTTGGTGGTGCAAGATGCGTTAGAAATGAGGTGATGTTTCGCAGGATCATAATCGCCGTCGTTAACACCTTGAACGAAGGTGTGAACGTCCGGTCCTTTTCCTGGAGCAGAGATGATCACTTTTTTCGCACCTGCCGTGATGTGACCCTGTGCGAGTTTGTCCTCAACGAACAAACCAGTAGATTCGATCACGATATCAACACCGAGCTCTTTCCATGGAAGACCTTCCGGGCTGCGTGCGGAAACCACTTTGATCTCGTGGCCGTTCACAACAATGATGTCGTCTTCAGCAAGATCAGGAGATGATTTTTTGGATGAAACTTCACCAGCGAATTTGCCTTGTGTGGAGTCGTATTTAAGGAGGTAAGCGAGGTTGTCGGCTGGCACAAGGTCACCCACTGCGGCGACTTTGAAAGTGGTGCCGAGATGGCCTTGTTCGACGAGTGCACGGAACACAAGGCGTCCGATGCGACCGAATCCGTTGATGGCGATTGTAGTCATATGTTTTCTATTGATGAATCTTACCGCACCAGATTCTCCGGACGCGGCGGCGGGATTGTGCATGGATCGGGTATCGCGTCAACCCCACTCTGCAAAGAGAATAATCACTAAAATTATCCGAAATCGGTGCCGATTTCCCGATTCTGAGAGGTAAGTTCGAAAAAAATCACTCTTCACTCTTCACTATTCAGCTTTCACTCTTCAGACTCCAACCATGCGCAACGCTACACCTCTTATCCTAGTTATATTCATTGCTGGCCTCGCTGGCTTCCTCAGCCTCAGAGGAGTCCCCTCAAAAGTTGAACACATCAACGTTCCAACCGCCCCAGCGGTAGCATGGGCTGCGGAAAAATCTGACATCCCAGCCGATCCCGCCGCCGTCTTCGGCACCATGGAAAACGGAATGCGCTACATCATCCTTCCAAACAGCGAGCCACCACAACGCCTCTCCATGCGCCTGCACATCGCTGCCGGTTCCTTGAAAGAACATGACGACCAAAAAGGCGTCGCCCATTTCCTCGAACACATGGTCTTTAACGGCACCAAAAATTTCGAAAACGCCAATCAGCTGATCCGTGAAATGCAATCACGAGGCATCGCTTTCGGTGCCGGAGTCAATGCCTACACCTCGTTCGATGAGACGGTCTATATGTTAGATCTTCCCGATCTGAAATCCAACAATCTAGATCTCACTTTCAGTATCATGCGTGACTTCGCCGATGGCGCACTTCTCACTGAAAAAGAAATCGATGAAGAACGTGGCGTCATCCTCTCCGAGAAAAGTGCGCGCGATACAGTTGGCTACAGGA
>JBILAN010000075.1:0-12481 GCA_044354135.1 Luteolibacter sp. | reverse complement strand
TCCGATCAGACTGATCTTTCTTTCTCCGCTCCGCCATGCGTGCCGTGGCTAGCTGCTCAGAGTAACCACCGCCCTCCACAAAGGCTGCCTCCAAAGCGGCAATCTGACGATCCAGAAGAAAGTTCGCTTGGTGAATCAGGCATATCACCGCATTCGCACGCACTGCCGCATCCGGATCATCCAGCCAGCGCGAATATAATGCCCAGCGCTCTGCATCTGTTAGATCAGTTAGATCCGACAGATCCGTTCGATCTGACAGATCTTTTTTAAAATTCCGTGGAACCGCTCTTACTATAGATGCTTCTTCACTGCCCATCTCCCATTGCCGCAGCCGCCGTTGCCGCAGAAAATCCTCATAATCAAGCAACAGCTCTTCCAAACTCGCGCGAGCCACATTCACCAAACGCAACTCCGTTTGCGAACTTGTTGCAGATGCGCGACTACCCTCTGCAATATTCTGCCGGCCCGAACGTGCTGCTTGCACCATTTGATCAACCGTCCGTGATCGTGAGTCTAAAAATTTCTCACAAAACCAAACCGTAGCATCATAAATCAATGTGGTAGTTTGGAAACTGGCTGTCTTCCTATATCCGCCGCTCGGGCGTAGTTTTTTCTGGGGGGAATTCATAAGATCCGTCCAATCATTCAGATCTGACAGATCCGTCAAATCCAAATACGGAGCGCTCACCCCTCCGGATTATACATCCCGTTATACCCTGGCTGATAAAGCATCACCCCAAGCACTTCCGCCATCATAACGAAATGCCGGTCCTTGGCATAAACCCTTATCGATTGGTTTTTTGCGATCGTTCCAATCAGAATGTCATTCCACGGAACCGTGAATCCCTTCGCTTTCAGCTTCGCGAAATTTCCCGCCGCCTCGCGCCAGATTTTTAGATCATTGCGAACGTAAGGGATCAGATCAAACCACGCCTTGATTCGCGGCATTTCGTTTTCACGAGCCCCACCCAGAAATTCCATCTCCACTGGCCCGCATAGCGCACCCTCGTATTCATCCAACAGTCCTTTGACCGCCATCTTCACACTCAGATCGCCATCCCTACGGAAAAACTCCACCCACGCACTGGTATCAATGATCACCATATTCAGCGATCCACCGCCTCCAGTTCATCATTGGTCATGGGATAATCCTCAAACTGACCCTCCATCACCATCGCAGCGAATTTTTTGACCATCTCCCGCTTCACATATTCCGTCGCGGCTTTTGCCAACGCCGGACTCTTCTTGGTCTCACCCGTCAATTTCATGGCGTTGGCCAAAATTTCATCGTCAATCTCAACTGTCAGTTTCATATCGGCATATTACCCTTTATTTCCATTATTTCAATATTATTTTTCCATTTTTTATCATTTTGTTTTCAAATCGTTATCATGCTCATACCTTCCGTAAGGGTGACAGTCCTCACGCTTCGGTGAAACTTTGTCTTCCTACCAACCGTTGTATTGCCATGAAAAAACCTCATTCGGAATCTTCACGTCGCGATTTCATCGGCGGCTTAGGCGCGGCCTTCGCGACCCTCGGCCTTGCGACCCCTCTGGACGCCAAACAGCTCGCTAAAGATGCGGCAGGCAAAGCGATCCCGGAAAAAACGATTTCCAACCCCTACATCTACAAGTTCTCCATCGGGAAATTCGAGGCATGGTCCATCAGCGACGGCTACGGCACCTTCACCAAAGGCGTGAACAGCAGAATGTGGCCACCCGTAGAAAGAACCGAGATGTCAAAAGCTCTAACAGCTCTTGGCGAACGCCCCGATGACATGACACTCTACGTGAACATCCTGCTCCTGCGGAAAGACAAGGAAGTCATTCTCGTGGACGCCGGTTTCGGCCCACACCAGAAAGCAACTTGGGGCTGGCTTGCCGATGCGATGGATTCCATCGGCATCACCTTCGCCGATGTGACCCACGCCTTGCTGAGCCACTCGCACATCGACCACATCGGCGGCCTCGCGAGCGGAGGGAAAATTCTTTTTCCAAACTCCGCCGTCCACGTGCTTCGTGAGGAACTCGACTTCTGGCGCGCCAAGGAACCCGACTTCTCTAAATCCCACCGCACGGACGACATCCCCAAGATGATCCATAATGTTCGCAACTCCTTCGACACCCTGCAGCCTAACCTCGTCGTCCACAAAGATGGCGAGCAGATCCTCGACGGCTTGATCACCATCCTCTCCGCTCCTGGCCACACCGACGGCCACGCGATCTTCCGCATCAAATCCGAAGGCGAATCGCTCCTGCACATCTCCGACCTCGCACACAACCACGTGCTGATGTTCGAAAACCCCGAATGGTTTATCGACTTCGATCACAACCCGGATATCGCCATCGCAACGCGAAAGAAAGTCTTCGCCGAAATCGCCACCACCCGCGAGCGAGTCTACGGATTCCATCTCCCCTGGCCAGGCCTCGGTGTGGTCATCCCCAACGGCCGCAAGGGATATCAGTGGGTTCCCTCATCGCATCGATGGGATTAATGCAATGAATGAATGAATGAATGCTAGGAATTTGCTTTTGGGGTGAAGGCCGTTGAAAAAGCCATTGGAGCGGACCGGAGGGCGGGGAAAAGGGGGTATATCGTGATCCCAAGCCTTTCAAATTGCGTGGGTAGCCTATGAGCCAATCACGCGCCGGCGCCGCAAAAGAAAGGGAACAAACGTCATCGCGAGCAGCAAAACCGATGGCTCTGGAATTCCTTCGACTTGAAATTCTCGAAACGCTGTCCCTCCATTTTGATAACCGTTGAAAAGAAACTGGATCGACACTACATCGCTGGCAAGGATACCGCTGCTGGAGGTAAGTGCGACCATCGTGGATGACAGATCTGTATCCGGTATGAAAATTGTCTCGTCTGTCTCAAAGTCGGAGCTCTCTCTGACAGGAAAAATGCTCTCGTCGTTATTGAAAGGTACAACCGTGTGCAATGCGAAAAAGGTTGTAGGATTTGCGGAAGTTGCAATTTGAACGGTGTATCCCTGACCGCTGCGCCCATCATCCCAACTCGCATAGGTTCGGATCGCAACAATGTCATAAGACCCATTCAAATCGAAGCGAATCGTCGCTTGATTGGGCATCACTGTGTAGTTGCCATCACTTCCCAGTCCACTTGACCCAGACGGACCCAAGGCATCATCGTAAAGACGACCCAATGAAACTATGTAGCCCGACTCTTCTCTATAGAAAGTGCCGCTGCGGGAAGCGGAGGCGAGAGATGTGGTGAGCAGGTTTCCATTTGTTAGAAATTGCCCACCTGGCGTAGTGCCGTCACCTGTCCCGTAGTTGGTCTGTATCGTTGCTGCAGTAGACAGCGGGAGAGATAGAATGAAAATTTGTAGCGCGCGTAAAATGAATAAATTCATGTATCTTCTAACTGGTGTGGTAAAAAAGCCTATCTCTCCAAACCGCCCTGCCAAGAATTTTTTGTGACGGTTTTTTGACGAATGAAGGGACTTCATCCCCAGCTCAGGATTTTGCGTTGGGTGCCGCGTAGGAGCACGTTCCGGACGCGCAAGGGATAGCAATGTCCCCCGCCATCTCATGACCATTCCGCGTTGGATAGGCTTATTGGCGCGCGGATAGTAATTGTATGCCTGGCAGTTTATTTTTGGCAGTTTATTTGTGGCAGTTTATTTGCAGTTTATTTCCAAATCCATCTCACTCCTCATGAACCGCAGGACAGCCCTTGGTTACCGGATTTGCTGGCCCATGGCCGTGTAGATGGAGGAAAACTTGCCGCTGTTTTTGATTCCATCATCGACTAAAGCCTGCGCCTCATTCTTTTTCCCGGTTTTCATATACGATGCAACAAGCGCTTGATCACAGGCAACCAGGTCTTCGTTGGACAATTTTGGGCGCGCCGCCAGAAGAAGCGGTATCGCTTGCTCCCATTCACCAAGCAATTGATGGATGCGAATGGATGCTAGGAATTTGCTTTTTCACCTAGCGCAGAGAATACACTGGAGAGACGCTCTGACAGGGGGGAAAAGGGGGTTGGACTTTATGAATTGCCCCGAAGCTCGGTTTTGGAAGTCAAACTCCGGCATCCGGCATACCCATGGTTCGAGGCGCTGGGTCTGCGCTGGTATGCCGTACCTGTCCTGTCCGATCAAATTTTCGCAACCGGAAACGAGGTTTATCCCTGCGCTCCGTTCAACGGATGGTATATGGGAACTGAAATCGGCGCCCGGGATCTGGCCGATACCTACCGTTACAATCAACTGCCGGTTATTGCGGAAAAGCTAGGTTTGGATACACAGCGTCGTGGCAGTCTATGGCGTGATCATGCGTTGTTGGTTCTGAATGAGGCGGTGATTCATTCTTTCATGACGGATGGGGTCCAGTTGGTTGATCACCACCAAGCCTCAAATGAATTCATCCGGTTTTGCAAGAATGAGGAAACGGCTGGCAGGCAGGTGAATGCGGATTGGAGTTGGATTGTCCCGCCGATGTCAGGCTCCACCACGCCGGTATTTCATCGCCATTACGCTTTAAATCCCGAACTTCCAAATTTCCTCACTCAGGTGCCTGCATGGGAAACCGAGCGTGGTAAAATGCTGTTGCTCCGTCACCGCATCCTTTGACGGAAGTCCGTGAGCATGCGTTATCGATGCTCGCAGTGAAGAATGGATCAATGTCAAAAAGCGGATCATTTCACCAAATGCTATCGCCTACGGTAGCATAACATAAAAACCGATGCGAACGCGATGAGGATAAATCCATTGGGTTCGGGTATGGAGGTCCATGCGAGTGCGAAGGTTTCACTATTGATTGAGTCGGTGGTATCGTAAACTTGGCCTGTGAACATAACACGCATGGCGTATTGCCCGGATGACAGGGTGGTTAAGCGGAGAAATTCTGTATTGTTATAAGTGGTTTGGGATGATCCGACTTTCTCGATGAAATGATTGTTAGAATCGAGTTTCCAGACTTCAAGATCAAGGTTGTTAAAGGCGATGTCTTGTCCGAGGGTGACATCGTTAAAGTCGCGAACCGCAAACCAGTTGAGTGCGACGGTGATGGATGTCTGGTCGGTGAAGGTCTGATCGATGACAAATTCAACGGCTTGTCCCAGATTCACCGATGTGAGTGCCCAACCATTCTGGCCGACCGTGCCGCCATTGCTGCCGCGTGTTTGACCGAGATAGACATCGGCTGCAGTAAGCAAATTGAGGGCGCCTGCACCGGTCGTGGTATCAAGGGCTTGGGTGGTCACATTCAATACGTTTTGTCCATTATTCCATCCCACCGTGGCATCCGAACTAGCCATGATCACCGACTTGATGGTGCGTGTGTCAAACGTAGCGGGACTTGTTTCGGGGGTTACGCCAAGAATTCCCCGAGCGGCATCTTTGAGCAGGGCAATGCCGCCCGCGATGATCGGGGCTGAATAGCTGGTGCCACTGAGTGCAGTGAAATAGAGATCGGTGGGCGGCGGTTCCTGCGCGATCAGACCACTACCGGGAGCGAGGTCGGGTTGTACCGCACCAATCGACCCGCTGTTACCGAGGTAGGCAGCCAGAAAGAGATTCTCTCCAAGCGCTGCAATGTCAACGGCAACGCGTGCGTTTGCAATCGTCTGACCGGTTTCAGGGTTGTAAAAGTCGGTAAGACCTCTCGACGAGAAATCGGATGGTTCGGTAAAATTATTACCGCCTAATGAGCCCACGGAAATGTTGTTGAAGCCGTTTGCGGGTGTGGATACTTCTGCAACTCCACTATTGCCGGCGGAGACGACGTGAGCGACGCTTGAATTTTGGAATGCAAGTCCGTCAATACTCAGAGATTGGAGGGAATTTGCCGGGCCACCGCCGCCCCAGCTGCTGTTGATGACGTCGAGCTTACCAACATTTGTACCACGGAAAAATTCTTGGTAGCCTGCAATCATGGATTCTGTGCTGATGTCGAAGGAGCCCAGACTGTCGACATCGGTTGAAAATGATGTGGCGATTCCTCCTGATACCAAACGCGCTTCCGGTGCCATGCCCAAGCCCGCATAAGTGTAAGAGCCCCCATTGTCGGGAATGTAGCCGCTTCCTGCCAGAACGTGAGCGACAGTTGTTGCGTGGTAGTCGATTTCGTTGACGGCACCCGCTGCTGGGTTGGTCCAAGTGGTAAAGGCCGCGGGAGCGCCGAGGGGGCGTGTGAAGACTTCATGCCCGAACCAAGCTTGACCGGCTTCAAGAATGCCGATGGATGAGGTGCCGCCTCGAAAGCCCGAATTGAAATATGCATTCCATCCGGTAACGGCATTGACGAAGTCGAAGCCAACGACCTGATTGGTTTCGTCTAGTTCAAGGCGTATGATCTCCGGCTCTTGCTGTGCTGGTGCGAGAGAAGGATTGAAATAAAGGCAAAGTCCGAAGAATATGCCTGTGATCCATTTTGAATTGCCGCTATCCATTGAATTGGTATCTACGGAAAGTTGTGTGATTGGGCGATTAGGGCAAGAATTTTGTCTCATCCCTCATTCGGTTTGCGGGCAGATGAAATGATCTGAAGGCCAGGCTTTTCGATGGATTACCATTGGAAGTAAGGGGGTGCGCTCAAGGTGCAATATTCACGGAAACCGTGGTTATCGTTTTTTTCTTGCTGTTATCGGTCACCGCCAGAGTGATCTTGCCACTCGAAATCTTGGACGTGCTGGAAGGGGATAAGCGGACAGTCCGAGTGGAGCCTGATCCTTGCAAGGTCACTGATCCTGCGGGTAAAAGCAAACCGCTTGCTGAACAAGTCACGACAAGGTCATGATGAATGCTAGGAATTTGCTTTTTCACCTAGCGCAGAGAATACACTGGAGAGCCGGTCTGGGAAGGGGAAAAGGGGGTTGAATATGTCGAAAGTCTGAATGTCGAAGGTCGAAAGTCGGCATCAAAGTGATACTCTGTAACCACTAAAAATCAAACTGCAGCACTCTCCACCAGCCCTTGGGGTACAGCTCCCCAGCCCTGCTGCGGCTTTCGGCTTACCATAGGGTCTATTGTTGTGAGCGTCCTGCTTATCAGGTGTGATCGAGAACCAAGATCCGGCCTTCTTCCAAATGAATTTCGGCAGGCTTCCATGTTTGGCGTTGGTCAAAGCCATCAGGGTCGGGATTCGATGGGCTCCTTGAACGATTGAACCAATCGAGATCAGACAGGATAATCCATTTGACGTGTTTTTAAAATTGTAGCATAGTCATGTTATGAAGTCACATATTAGTGCTACGATTGATCAGGAGCTTTTGAGAGAACTGGACAAGTTTGGGCAGGAAGAACGCCGAGCAAGGAGCCAGATTATCGAAATGGCTTTGGAGGAATTTTTACTCAAACGCGAACGGACTCATGATGATATTGTTACCTCGCAGGGCCGCTTTGTAGGTCAGTTTAGTCGGGAGGAAACCTATGCGCGTTGATGATCTGACGGGTCGGATTTTGGTGGATACTAATGTCCTTATCTACGCCACGCTGGCGGGCGATTCGCGTCACGCTGTTGCCAGAGAAGTTTTGGCACTTCGACATCGCCCCGAAGTGGAGCTGTTCATTTCCGTGCAGAATCTCGCTGAAATGTATCCAAATCTAACGGGTCCAAAAAACCAACCCCCAGATAGTCCTGCAGTTGCGAGGGAGAAAATTCTTTCCATTTCAGGGTTGCGCGGCCTCACCGTTCTGCCACTGACTTTGGAGACTACGCGTCATGCACTCGATCTTTGTGTAGATGGCGATGTGACGCGCCAAAATTACTTCGACCGCCAACTCGCAGCTTTAATGATCCGCGAGGCCATTCCCACGATTTTAACAGAAAATATCAGCGACTTCTCTGGAATCCATGGCATCAACGCAATTAACCCTTTCGCGTAACTGACAAAGATTGGAAGTTCTTTTCTCCTTGGAAATTGAACTTTGAAACTTGAAATTTTAATCCGATTGCAAATCTCCGCCGCCCCATATTGAGTCGCGGTGCTCATGGCAAACGACTTCGCATTCGAATCTCTCAATCACGCTCAGCGCGAGGCAGTATCTAATTTAGATGGTCCAGTCATGATCCTTGCTGGTGCGGGAACTGGTAAAACCCGCACGGTCACTTGTCGTATCGCTCACATGCTTGAGCGCAAAATTCCAGCCTCAGAAATTCTCGCGGTGACTTTCACTAACAAAGCCGCATCGGAAATGCGGGATCGTATCGCCGGCATGGTTTCGAAACACGCGGCGGAACAAATGACGGTCTGTACGTTCCACTCGCTCTGCGTCCGTCTCCTCCGCGGCGGCATCGACAAGCTCGGTTACAAAAAGAATTTCTCAATCACCGCCTATTCGGATCAGGTCGGGATCATGAAACAACTCCTCGTCCGCAAAGGCGGAACCGATGAAAAAGTCAAGGCCGAGACGGTTCTAACAGAAATATCCCGAGCGAAAAACAAAGGGATCGATGTCCAAGATCTGCAGGACGATTACTTCGCCCAGCTCGCCGTCGCATATCAGAACGAACTCCGCGCACAGAACGCAGTCGATTTTGACGACCTCCTCGTCCTTGCCGAGCAAGTCCTTCGCGAGCATAGCGATGTCCGCGATCATTTCCGCAAACTCTACACCCGAGTCACGGTCGATGAGTTTCAGGACACGAACTCTCTGCAAATGCGGCTGCTCCAGCAGCTCGTCGGCCCTCCGTATCATGTTTGCGTGGTCGGCGATGACGATCAATCGATCTACGGCTGGCGCGGCGCGGAGGTCGCAAACATCCTCGAATTCGAACGCTTCTTCCCAAACCCGAAAATCATCCGACTCGAGGAAAACTATCGCTCTACCCAAGCTGTTCTCCACACCGCAAACTCGCTGATCAAACATAACAGGGGTCGACGTGAAAAAATTCTCCGTGCCACACGCAAAGATGGCGAAAACGTCCGCATCGTCGCCATGCCAGGCGATGACGAAGAAGCCGACTTCATCGCCGACGAAATTCTCGGCGAAAAATCCGCCGTCGGTCGCGAGTGGGAAGATTTTGCCGTGCTTTTCCGCACCAACGGTCAATCCCGTAAACTGGAACTCGCCCTGCGTGATCGAAAAATCCCCTACCGCATGGTCGGCGCGCAATCGTTTTACGATCGACGCGAAATCCGCGACGTCCTCGCTTACGCCTCTCTGTTAGTTGCACCGCAAAACGACGTCCCCCTGCTCCGCATTCTCAACGCGCCGAATCGTGGCATCGGCCAAGCCACAGCCATCCTCGCCACTGATTACTCACGCGAAAAAAATCGCTCGGTATGGGATGCTCTCTGCGATCCGTTTTTCACCACCACCCTCGGCGCGAAAGCCGCAAACGCGATTGAGGACTTCGTCGCCCTCATCTCCAGTGCGAAAAACCGCATCGATTTTTCCAAAGAACATCCCGCCGATGTCCTATCCGAACTTCTCAAGGAAATCGATTACCTCCCATGGATTGAGCGCGGTTGCAAAAACGATTCCGAACGTCAGCAACGCGGCGAATCGATTCATTCTCTGTTAGATTCCCTGCGCCAACACATCGATCGCGGCAAAAAACTGCAATCCTTCCTCGACGATTCAGCCCTCGCCTCCGAGCGTGAAGAAGACGATCTCGAGAAAAAGAAAGGCGCCACTCTCATCACCCTCCACGCATCCAAAGGTTTGGAGTTTCCCATTGTGTATCTGGTTGGTCTCGAAGAAGGTTTCCTGCCCCACAGCCGCAGCGTCACCGAGGGCACGAAAGACGAAGAACGCCGACTCCTCTACGTCGGCATCACCCGCGCCCAGGAATCCCTGACGCTTACCTACTGCAACACCCGCGTCAAATGGGGTCAAAAAACCGGCTGTCAGCCCTCATCGTTCATCTGCGAACTTGATGACAAACACATATCCCACACCTCATTCGACGAAATCCAGAACAGCGAAATGAGCGACGACGATCTCAGTGACTTTTTCGCCAGTATGAACAACATCTTCGCGGAGGATAAATAGGCAGCCCCGACCGGTCGGGGCTAAACGTCCATATCTCACGGTGTGAATCAACTCAATGAATCCTTACCGTTCTCAGCGCCGTAAAATATGGACGTTTAAGATAAACGTCCCTGCCTGAAATGATGCTCGACTCCTCCCACTCCCCCTTGCGTTAATCTGAGTCATGCCGCGTATCGCTCGTATTTTTCTGTGGATCTTCATTTCCCTGCTCGGAGTCACCGCCGTCGCGGTCGCAGCTTTCCAACGAGGCGAAACCGTAAACGCCCTGTGGCTCGTCGTTGCTGGCGTCTGTACCTTTGCGGTTTCGTATCGCTTCTACTCCGCTTGGATCATGGCCAAAGTGCTCACCATCGACGACAACCGCGCACCCGCCGCCGTCACATGCAGCGATGGCAAAGATTTCGTCCCGACGCCGAAGTGGGTAGTATTCGGCCACCATTTCGCCGCCATCGCCGGACCGGGACCACTGGTAGGTCCCGTGCTCGCAGCTCAATTTGGTTATTTGCCCGGAATGCTCTGGATTCTCGTCGGAGCCACCCTCGGCGGCGGTGTGCATGATGCGGTCATCCTTTTCGCCTCGATGCGCCGCAATGGAAAATCGTTAGGGCAAATGCTCAAAGAGGAAATGAATCCGGTCATCGGTCTCATCGCGATGATCAGCCTGCTTGCCATCATGACCATTCTGCTGGCGGTGCTTGGACTTGTCGTCGTTAAAGCCCTTGCCGAGAGTCCGTGGGGTCTTTTCACCATCGCCGCCACCATCCCCCTAGCGTTCGTCATGGGACTGATGATCAAGAGCGGAAAAGTTTCAGTCACCGCGGCCTCCGTGTTTGGCGTGATCGGATTGATGGCAGCGGTGGTCGCCGGAAAATATCTGCCGCCATCTTTGTCCGAAGCTCTCACCCTCAAGCCCACACAACTCGCATGGGCGATCATGATCTATGGCTTCGCTGCCAGTGTTCTGCCTGTTTGGATGTTGTTGGCACCACGCGATTACCTGAGCACGTTCATGAAGCTCGGCACGGTCGCGGTTCTTGGGATTTTCATCGTGATCCTAGCTCCTCCTCTCCACATGCCGGCGCTCACCCCGTTCGTCCACGGCGGCGGATTCGTTGTGCCCGGACCGGTGTTTCCCTTCGTCTGCATCACCATCGCCTGCGGTGCGATCAGCGGTTTCCATTCACTCATCGCCTCAGGCACGACACCCAAGCTCTTGGCCCGTGAAAAGGATATCCGCCTCGTCGGCTACGGCTCGATGATTGTGGAAATGATGGTTTCGCTCATGGCGATCATCGCCGCCTGTGCCCTACAACCCGGCGAATATTTCGCCATCAACTCCCCCGTACCTCTCGGCAACAAGGCCGCCCTGAGCGCACAGATGGAAAAGATCAGCAACATCGACGACAAAGGCACTTACAAGGTCACCGAAGCCGACATGCTGCGCATGACCCGCGATATGGGTGAACCCACCACTGTCAAACTGGCCGATGGCACGGTCGTCAATGACTACCCAACCATGGTCGGAAAAACCGGCGGAGCCCCGACCTTTGCCGTTGGCATGGCACACCTGTTCGCGAAAGTCATTCCCGGCAAAACCGCGCTCTCGCTCTGGTATCACTTTGCGATCATGTTTGAGGCGCTGTTTATTCTAACAACTCTCGATGCCGGAACCAGAGTTGGCCGATTCATCCTTCAGGATCTATTAGGAAACATCTCACCCAAACTCGGCAAGACCGACTCATGGATGGGCAACGTCCTCGCCACCGGCCTGCTCGTCGCGGCATGGGGTTTCTTCCTCTATCAAGGAGCCCTAGATCCCGCCGGCATCGCCAAAAGCCTCTGGCCGATCTTCGGCATCTCCAACCAACTCCTAGCCGTCATCGCCCTCTGCCTCGGAACGGTGGTGCTCATCAAAATGGGCAAAGCCCGCCACTGCTGGGTCACCGCCGCACCCATGTTGTTTCTCACCATCGTGACGTTCTCCGCAGGCTATCTGAAACTCGTCTCTCCAGAGGCCGCCGGCTTCTTCCCGGAAATCGAAAAACAACAAGCCCTCATCGATACCGGCATCACCGGCCCCGCCCTGAAATCCGCCAAAACCTCACTCTTCAACGCCAAAATCGATATCGCCGTCACCATCACCTTACTGTTCTTCGTCACCATCATCGTATTAGGAACCGCTCGCGAATGCTGGCTGCTGATCACGAAACGAAAGGAATCCATTCTACGCGAAAGTCCTTTTGTTCGTCATAACTGATTAGCGCGTGCACCGCCGCAGTCCAAGGCCTGCGGCGTTCAGTTACATATCCCCAAAAATTGAAGATAAGATCCCAACTTCACGAGATCTCTACCCTGGCACCTCGTCCAACCGTTAGATTGCCAGTCACGGTCGAACGAGCCGTTCAACCCTTGTGTATTAAAAACGTGCTATCCTTTCGGAGGAAGCGGCGGAGGAGTTCGTTTGACCCTTGAACGCCTGCCGGATGTTCGGAAGGTAGCTTGAACACTCCGCCG
>JBILAN010000074.1:0-12493 GCA_044354135.1 Luteolibacter sp. | reverse complement strand
GTCCCATTCCGAACCCGGAAGTGAAACGACGCAGCGCCGATGGTAGTGGGACGATAGGTCCTGTGAGAGTAGGTCGTCGCCAGGTATTTGCCCCGCATCTTCTAACGAAGGTGCGGGGCTCTTTTTTTGTACTTTTTTAGGGAATGAAACCAAGCGCCGCAGGCTTTGGACTGCTGGGATCATTCCCAGCTCTTATGCTGTGCGTTGGTGTAAGGAGAGATGGGTTATTACCGACTAGCTCCGTTATAAATGATTTCCCCTGAAAGCTGCGGATCACCGCAGCAGTCCAAAGCCTGCGGCGGAAGAGATTATTTCCAATTAAGGCCTTTTTGTGAGCGCCAATCGCGGTAGGCTGCAAACTGTTCTTTTTTACCCAGCGAGCGGCGTGTGGGATCTTCGTTGAGAAATACTTCAAAGGGTGTCCCAGGTGCAACTTCGATGCTGAGATCGCTTTCTTCCGAATCGCTAGGGCTTATTGTAGAGCGGTTAGGTTTTATGAATTTATTAGAAACTCCGGAAGAAAGTTTGGAGTTAATTCTAAGTGCTAGCAAAAAGATCGCGATCAGGAATGTGAGAGAGACATAGCTGAGAATATCGTGAGTCATAGCGGGAGTGGTTGTGCAGTAGAAATTCATGATGATATGCATTAGATGGTGGAGGATATTTCTCCGTCGATGAGTTTGGTGTGCAAGCGCATGTTGGGTTTCGTGTCCTTGGTGGAACGTATGATTTTGCCGTCTTCAGTCATGGTGATAGAAAAACCTCGTTTGAATGCGGATTCAGGACCGAGGGTTCGAATTATGCTGTGCAAGTTTTCCAGTTTCAGAGATTGGTCAAAAAGTTGTCTCTGGGTGAGTCGGGAAAGTTTACGATGCAACTCCAAGGTATTTTCTATTCTTCGATCCAGGATTCTTCGTGGGTGGAGATGATCGTGTTTGAGGAATAGTTCGCGATACTGTTGTTTGTGAGTCAGAATGGACGATTCAGTGATTTGCAGTAGTGATTCACGGAGTTGATCAATCCGTTGGGTGGGCTCACGTAAGGAGCGAATGAGGGAGCGCGTAATTCGTTTTTTTGCGTTGGTTAAATTATGGATCAGTTCAAGTGAGTCGGGAACAGCTAGCTCAGCGGCAGCACTGGGGGTCGGTGCACGCATGTCGGCCACAAAGTCAGAGATGGTGAAATCAATCTCATGTCCGACGGCTGAGATGATGGGAATAGTAGAAGCCGCAATTGCGCGTGCGACGACTTCTTCGTTGAATGCCCATAGATCTTCAAGCGAGCCGCCGCCGCGCCCGACGATGAGTAGGTCGCAATTTGGATAGCCGTAGGATTTAGGATGATTGAGTTTTAGAATAGCGTTGGCGATTTCATGCTCCACGCCTTTTCCTTGAACTCTAACTGGAAATAGAACTGGCTGCACCCATGGAGCGCGGCGCTTGAGAATGTTTAAGATATCTTGGATTGCCGCGCCAGTAGGAGAGGTGACAATTCCAATCGTACGTGGAAATAAGGGTAAAGTCGTCTTCCTACTCTGATCGAAAAGGCCTTCGGCGAGAAGTTTACTTTTTAGGGCTTCAAACTTCGCCTGGAGGTCGCCTAGGCCGGAGGTTTCGACTTTTTCCACGATGAGTTGGAGTTGGCCACGCGGTTCGTAAATTGTGGCATCAGCGAAAATTTTGACTTTCAAGCCGTCTTCAAGGGCTTTGGAACCCTCTTTTTTACTGGCATTGAAGATGGCGCATTGGATCTGTGAACCGTCGTCTTTGAGTGAGAAATACCAGTGCCCGCTAGCCTGTTTCTTGAGGTTGGAGACTTCGCCCTCGATCCATAGTTTACCGACACCTGACTCGATGGCTCGTTTCATTTTACGAACCAGTTGGGTGACGGTAAGAGCCTTGGATTCCTTTGACGGGATATCAGAGAACAGATCCACGTCCGCAGCATTAGACGATATGGCAGATTTGGCGAGTATTCAGTTTAACTACGATAAAAAATGCGTGGCGTTGACATTATGCCTTGCTGTGGACATTTTTCCGACATGAACACGATGTCCATTTTGCTTGGAGCGACATTTGCCCTGCTGCTTGCGGCAGTTGTTTTGTCTTTTCAAAATATGAATCAGGGAGTGAGGAACGCGCGTCCTGAAGAGGTGGCTCGGTTGCAGAGGCAGATCGATCAGCTGAAGTTGGAGCATGAGCGCTTCAAACTTGAGAGAGAAATGCAAGAATTTCGTAATCTTCAAAATGGTGGGACGTCATCGGGATCAAATGTAGATAAAATGAGAGCTGAGCTTGCAGCAAAAGAAGCTGAGATGGCCGCCCTTGCCCAAGATAAGTTGGATGCGGAAAAAAAAGCGGCCACTTATAAAGAGGAGGCTGGATTTATTGGTCAGAGAGATTTGGAAAAAAGTGACAATGAATTGCGCAGGGCCAGACTGATCCGCGATGCGCTTCTGATTGGTCGGATCACGGAATATTTAGATGATCCACAAGTTGGTGGAGTTGCTGTCATTGAGGTTGTGATGCCCGAACTTGTTAAAGCCGGTGATATTTTGGCAATTCGTCGCAACACGGGAATCCTCGGTAAAATAAAAATCACAGATGTTTCAGCAGAAGGTGCGTTCGGAAGCCCGATGCCTGGGTTCGGCCCAGTAGTGCCGCAAGCTGGTGATGAACTGATCATCGCTCCACAAATTTAATTTCACCGTTATTCGTATGGAAAAAACAACTGTAGGATTGGTGTCTCTTGGCTGCGCTAAAAACCTGATCGATTCCGAGGTTATGATCGGTCATCTTGCGGAAGCGGGAATGATGCTGACGCCTGATCCTGAGTTGGCAGATGTGTTGATCGTCAATACTTGCTCATTCATCGATATGGCGAAGCAGGAGTCAATCGATGCCATTTTTGGTGCGGTTAATGAACGAAATGAAAACCCTGAGCGGGCAAAGCAAAAGATCATCGTCGCAGGTTGTTTATCACAGCGTTTTGCAAAAGATCTGCCGGGCATCATGCCTGAGGTTGATGCGTTTATTGGTCTGGATCAGATCACTAAAGTTGCGCCCATTATTGAGAATTTACTTGGCAAGAAAAACGCTCCGGTTTTGACCAAGGACGAAGGCCCGGCTGCAACAAATGATCCTCGTGACTACGTTACGTTGAAGCCAAAATATGTTCCGGATTACACGACTCCGCGTTTCCGTCTGACTCCGGATCACTACGCATATGTCAAGATCGCCGAAGGTTGCAATCATACCTGCACGTTTTGCATCATTCCGAAAATCCGCGGTCAGCATCGTTCAAGAACGCAGGAGTCTGTATTACGTGAAGTGGAGGCTTTGGTGAAAAGTGGAGTGAAGGAAATTAATTTAATCTCTCAGGACACCACATATTTCGGTATGGATCAATGGGAGGGACAGCGTCCGCATCCCAGTTCGCCAGTTGATTCATCGCGAGGCAATTCACTTTGCACGCTGCTGCGCGAGATTAATAAAATTAAAGGCGATTTCTGGGTGCGTTTGCTTTACACACATCCGGCGCATTGGTCGGACGAGTTGATTACGACGATAGCCGAGTGCGATAAAGTCGCTAAATATGTCGATATTCCGCTTCAGCATATTTCTGACAGAATGTTAACTGCGATGAAACGGGTTACGAGTGGCGATTATATTCGTGACCTGCTGCGCCGTATGCGCGCAGGCATTCCTAATTTGGGAATCCGGACCACATTTATTGTTGGTTTTCCTGGAGAGACTGAAGAGGATTTTCAAGAGTTGCTAGATTTCATTGAGGAATTCCGGTTTGAGCGGGCGGGTGTTTTCCAATATTCGAAGGAAGAAGGGACGCGTGCGGTCAAGCTCGATGGGCATCTCCATCACATGACACGCAAGAGCCGCTGGTCACAGGCAATGAGCGCACTTCAGAAGATTGCATCTGAAACGAACCAATCGCAGGTAGGCAAGAAAGTCCGCGTATTGGTCGAGCAGAAAGGTGTGGGCCGCACTCAGTGGGATGCACCAGAAATCGACGGATCGGTGATGGTCGAAGAAAAGCTTCCTGTAGGCAGTTTCGCTGAAGTTACGATTGGCGACTGGCGAGGTTACGATCTTGTGGCAGCTCGTTAAGTCTCAGCCTCTCGGGTGAAATTTCCGATGTGTGTCTTTTAGTCCCTTTATGCTGACGTGGGTGTATATTTGAGTGGTTGCTATATCGGCGTGCCCTAGCAGTTCTTGGATGACCCTTAAATCAGCGCCACCCTCCAAGAGATGAGTAGCAAAGGAGTGCCTAAGTAGGTGGGGGTAAACTTGGCTATCGATTCCAGCAAGCTTTGCACGTCGTTTGACAATTTGACGAATGCGCTCAGGGGTGAGTGGACGACCGCGAACGCTCAGAAATATTTGAGACGAACTATGGGGTTTAACCAAGTTAGGCCTCTCGTTAGAAAGGTAATTGGCAAGTGCTTGAAGAGCATCACTGCCGACCCTTACCAAGCGAGTTTTCTTACCTTTTCCAATCACACGAAGAAATCCTTCATCATCATCCAGCCATTCGAGGCGTGCTGCGCAAAGTTCCGCCAATCTCAGGCCTGAGGAATAGAAAAGCTCTAAAATGGCTTTGTCTCTCCGCCCCAGATGTTGATCTTTTGGAATAGTCTCTAACCAATTTCTGATTTCCTTAACGGAGAGGGTGGAGGGTAATTTACGTTCTGGTTTGGCAGCTTGTAGTGGCTCAGCTGGATCCATCCCGATATCGCCTTTGGCAGCAAGCCAACGGAAGAAAATCTTCAAATGCACAGTTGAGAGGCGACGTGAGGATGTTCCCAAGCCTTGGGCTTTGCGTTGATTTAGAAAGTCCGAAAGCTCATCTGTTCCGACCTCAGTGATTACCAATTTGCTTTTTTCCATCCAGTCGGAGAGGCTTTGTAGGGTCTGATGGACGGATATTTGGTAAGCCTCCGAAAGTCCGCGTTCGACGGCAAGAAATCTGATAAAATCATCGATTCGGCGCTGCATAGGTTTGTGTATAAAAAAAGCAATTACTGAAAGCGATCAGCTTATCCAAAAAATGATTGCCACATTAGTTAGGAAAGCTAAATTGGATGGTATCTCTATTTGACTGGAATTTTCAACAGAGATCGGAGCAATCAGAATAAAACCAAAATATCTAAACCGCATTCATTAGATTGATTTTCGTGAATGTTAAATAAAACCAAACCATCTTTTACCGTGATGCAAACTGTTGAGCCACCGCCACCTCCAAATCGAGCATTAGGTTTGGAACATTCTCGTTTCCTACCAGGAATGAGTGGCCGAGAACTGCTTGGAATTATTTTCCGCGTTTGTCGTGAGATGCGTGTTTCCGATATTCAAATGCGCTCTGAGCGTCCGGTTTATATTCATACCAACAAAGGCATGGAGACGCTTGATTTCCTCGGCGGGCTCACTGCCACGCATATGGATGAAATTCTTAAAGAGTTGATTCGCAACAGGGAGTCCTCATCCCATGGATTTGGGACCAGTCAAGCTCTTGAATTACGATTGGATGATAAAATTCGTATAGCGATTGATGAGTTTAAACAAAAAATGGTCTCGGATTTCTCATGCGAAGGTATACCCTTTGGTGATACAGGGGAACGTTCGGGTCGTCTACGTATCCAAGCGCATTTGTCATCGTCCGGCCTTGGTGTGACTTGTCGTATTCTTAATGACTATATTCCATCCTTGGATTCATTGGGTATTGATCCGGATACCGCGTCCACTCTGCGCCACGGTGTATTGAAACGTGCTGGACTTTGCTTGGTCACAGGTCCTACCGGATCTGGTAAATCAACCACGCTTGCTTCGCTGATTGATTGGGTTCGCCAGAATCATCCCAAGCATATTGTAACGGTAGAGGACCCGATCGAATACCAGTATCCGGACGATATGGATGATCCCGTTTATCCCGGGCATCGCATCCCTTCGCCATCCATTGTGACTCAACAAGAAGTGGGTCGAGATGTATTGAATTACAAACAAGGTTTGAAAGATGTGCTTCGGAAGGCTCCGCACATCATTTTGCTCGGTGAGATTCGGGATCGCGAAGCAATGGAAACCTGTATGGAAGCGGCGCAAACAGGACATTTGGTGCTTTCGACTCTGCATACGACTGGTGCGGTCAAGACGATTGGTCGTATTCTTGAGCTTTATCCCCGTGAAAGCCATGCCTCGGTCCTTTCCCGTTTGTCTGAAATCCTTATTTTCATTCATTCCCAGGGATTATTGAACGGGATTCATAAAAGGGTGCTGACTTATGAGTTCTTACAGAATAACGATGATGCGGTGGCGTCAGCGATTGCTAACTACGATGGAGGTGCCCGATCTCTGGAAGATGTCATCCGTCGTGCTGGAAATATCCAATGGGATGCTAACCTTGAAAGGTTGACTAAAATTGGCTTAATTACACCTGAAACTTTCGAAGCTGCTAAGATGAATAAGAGCAATGACTGATCTTGATTTTAGGGCGCTTTAGCCCCAAGAAACCTCTTGCACAGAAATTCTAATGCTTAAGAATCTAAGTATGATTCGCAAATTAACTTAGAAACCTAAAAATTCAGCCATTTATCGCTTTTTTGAAACCAGCTTTAACTCTAGGTCACGTTTTTCACATCAAGCCCACCATGGGATACAAATCAAAATCCGACTAAGCGGCAAAAAATGACTCGATACCTTTCGATGTCTTATCCTCCAATTTAGAATCTTATTTACGGCAACCTTTGACTAATCTTCAACATCCGGCATCTCTGAATGTCTTTAATCAGTATCGCCAAGCTTGTGCCATACTTAAGAATACAAGCCGCGCGCATGATGTGTCATGGTATAAGGATGCGCTAGATCTCGATTTCCAGTTCCACATCATCGTAGACGGCGTATCTGTCCTTACGTATTTCTACAATCGTCCTAATAATTCATGGAGTAATGGAATACATGTTTCTGAGGATATCATACTCGATTCAGAAAGAACACTCGCTCTTGGTAGGAGCTTAATTGAGCATACAAAAGGAATTAAAGGAAGTCATTTGGGCGTTGTGATTCACGTTGCGGATGAATTTGCTACGGCAGAAATAAAATCCAAGCTCAATAACCCAGGAGCGCTTAATGATTTGCGCCAGTTGGTGAGTGTTGATCCCCGTGAAGTGCTTGAGGATAGTTCTTCATCACCTGATCAGGCGGCATGGAGGGTTATGCCCTACCCGGCAGCGGGTAGCCCAATGATTGCAACGACGATTCGCATTTCTCGAAGATTGGAGTCATTTCTAAACATACTTCGGAATTTGGGAAATGATGAAAACTTTCCAATCATTACACATGCACTTAGCGCTCCATTGGTCGCCGTAATGAGTCTGCCATTGGTTGTTAATACAGCCAGTAAGCCCTTCGTCGCAGTATTACAATATCCATGGTTCACGGCGATGGCGTTTTTTAACGAACATGCTGACCTCCGTTTAATTCGCTCACTGCAACATCGCGGCCAACGTTGCCCATCAAACTTTTGGTCGTCACTTGCGACGACGATTGCAGCGTTAGAATTTGAAGATCCGGATATTTACCTACTACCATTGGGTGATCAAGTTGATACAAGAATATCAGAGGATCTAAAAAGACACTTACCACACTCTCTGATTCAAGTGGTTCATTTCACAGAGGTCTCGCCGCTTCCTGTCTGGGCTCCAGAACCACAGTTAAGCTTGGCTAATCTGCAATCACAAATTGGCGAGGCGCGCAGTCATACTTTCAGTGTATTACGTGCCGAGCGATGGTTCCTTCAAGATTTCCTCCCTATCTCAGTTGAGGATAGTGCGTTATTTCCATCACAGAGTGAAATTCGTCTGCTTAGATATTTTAAAATTGCTCAAAAAATCGGATCCGCTGCGGTGTTGTTATCAATATGTCTAATCGTTTTCATCATATACACATATATAAGTAAGCCGGAATGGTTTTTTAGTCTTGATCAAGCCAGCATCATAAAGCGGAAGATGAGCATGTTGGGGGCTGAAAGAGCCAGAATTGAGCATTGGAATGTGTTGTTGGATGATAGAGCCAAGGCATGGTCCACGATGGAAATGATCGCCCGGCTCTTTCCGGAAAAGTCCGGTGTATTGATCAACGGCTTCAGTCATAGCGTCCGAACCGAACCAACCCCTAAACAGGTCAAAGTGGGATTTTTCAAGGAATGGAAAATTACAGGAGCAGCCAGAAGCGATAGTATAGACTATCTCAATATGCTCGATACCCGTGAGGGAATTATGTCCAAGTTTTCGGAACTTTCAAAAGTCATTGGTGATCCTAGTCTCGATCCTATGTCCACTTCTCGAAATATCGCTACGACATTGAAAGTGCAAGAGAATCTAAAATTTGTATCGAGACCTATTGAATATGTTCAAGATTCCGATCAAACATCCTATCCATTCACGTTCGAACTGACGATCGTTCTGCGCTACGATGCAACTGATAAACTGGCAGTTCCTGTAGTGAAAGCACCGTAACTTAAGATGTATAAAAAACCCATAATTCTTTTCGGTATCGCAGTCCCAACAGTGATTGCTATTCTGATCGTTGTGACCTGTTTTCAGGCCAAGATAAAAGTTGCTACGAGCTATGAGACGAAGGTCCAGGAATACAAAAATTATCAAATCAGTAGAATGAAGGCGCTGGAGATTGAAACGCAAATTGCTAAGCAAAGGAAAGCATACGAACAGTGGTTAAAAGTTTTAGAGCAAGACCCGGTTACTTTACTTAACGCGAACATGAAAATATTAGCGGGAAAGCTTCCCTCTAAAGAATTTCAACAACCCCTTCCCGAGCGAATGACTAACAAAATCGGGTTTGGTACTGTTTCGGCTCAGAACTCTGAAGCACTCAGGTTCAATTTTAAAGGAACCTTCAGGACAACCCAAAAGGCTCTTATGGAGTTGGAGACTCGTATGCCTAACCTGCAGTTGCAAGAGCTTCGTATTGATCCTAATACCGCAGGATCATCATCTATTATTAATATTCAACTGACATACACTGCTTGGGAGAAATAATAACCAAACCCCGAAAATGAATACGAATTATCGCTTCCAAATCTTGCTTGTAATTAAAATTGCTATGGTGAGCGTATGCTCGAGTATCTTTATAGCACAAAATCTTTCTGCGCAGAGCGTGGATGTATTTGAATCTCTTACAGGTAAGACTCAACTCGCCACATCCAGTGATTTAACGAAGGCCGCAGCTGATGTTGACCTACTTAAATCTAAGCCCTCTCGCTTTGCTATTGGAAATATCGAATTATACACGACCGCCAAGATGGCTGACTTTGCGATGAAAAAAAGGGAGACAGATATTTTCGGGCTAATTCAGGACCCAGAAGCCAAAACGCCGACTCCTAATTTGCCAACTCAAGGCAACAAAATTCGAGATAACATTGCTTCTAAGTCGGTAGCCGAGATCATTAAAGGAGTTAAAGTCCAAATGGTTAGAGTGAAAGATAAGAGTTTTCTTGTTGGAAACAGAGTCATCAGGGAAGGGGAGGAATTCACCATTGTTTTTGAGGAAGGTAGGCAAAAAAAACTCAAAGTGCTTAAAGTTGAGGCAAAACAGATCATTTTTAGAGATTTAGACTCGAAAAACAATGAAGAAGTCGCTCTTAAAATAGAGCTTTTGCCTTTTGGAATGGAGAATAGCGACAATAAACTTAAGCCCGAGGGATTAGCCAGACCTGGTGAAATTGAGCCAATTTCGATAGAAATTAACTAAATTCCTTGGACTTTTTAAAATTTTAATTAAGATAACTTGAATTGGTGCTATGAAAATCCTTAAAATTCAACTATTGCTAATCATAATTTTTTATAATTTAGCAAGTTTTTCATATTCTCAGGAAGTCATTCCTGTTGATAAAAATCCTGCACCTGCGGTTCCCGGCGATTTTCCCGAGATTGGCGTTGCAGCCCCAGCCGATCCAAACGCTCCAAACGCTCCGAACGATCCGAATGCCCCAGCCGATCCGAATGCCCCAGCCGATCCGAATGCCCCAGTTGATCCGAATGCTATAGCAGAATCAACTGAAGGATACATCATCAAAGACGCTGCTCTTAATGATATTTTTCAGTTTTTAGCGAAATCTGCGGGTCGTCAATATTTCCATAACCTTTCAATCAATGGTCCAGAGTTTCAAGTTACGGGACACCTTGGTGATGGAGAGCCACTGAATCAAATGGAGGAACTGGCTTTCATGTATGGACTCTCACTCCACACGAAAGGCAATACCATTTACGCACTTACAGAGGCTCAGCTACAAAAATTACCCAGTGCGGAATGGCAGTATCAGCTACAATACTTGCGTCCTGACGATATTGAGTCAATCAAGCAGCTTGTCATGCCAATGCTAACCCCAGGCACCGGAATCGTTAATTTTGAGAAAAAAACCAATACAATTATTGTCATCGATTCGCCAACCCGCATCGAAGCCGCGCGTAAATTACTCCATGGTATAGACAAAGCCAAAGGTCAGATCATTGTTGAAACGAAAATCCTCAGAATTAATTCCAATGCCGGTGAAAAAATAGGAGTCAACTGGTCGGAAAATTTAGGGAATTTGGGTGTCCCGATTCAAACGAGGGGTCAGCTCGGAAATCTTTTCGGTTTGCCAACGAAACTAGATGCGCTAAGTGGCATTGAATCCACAGCAGGAGATTTCACAGCTAAAACAGGTAGTATTATTTTATCACCTATCCAACTCAGTGGCGTTCTAAAAGCTTTAAATGAGGGAGGTATTTCAAATCAAGTTTCTAACCCGACCTTGATTACCGAGGACAACGAGGCCGCGACTATCTCTATCATTGATCGTGTCCCCATTATCACCTCCACCACAACTGCAACCACTGGCCAACCAACAGTGACCGAAGAAGTTCGTTACAAAATCGATATTTCAGACAAGGCCATCACCGAGGATGCTGAAAACCATCGTGAAATCGGTATTTCTATTTCAGTGACTCCCACATTATTGCCTGATGGAACCATCAGAATGAAAATGCGTCCACGCTCTGCACAAATCACCGGATATGTCAAAGGTGTTGGTTCTCCCGGAGTTGAAGGAAATAGTTATCCCAGAGTGACTGAGTCCATGGTTGAGACTCTCGCAAGAATTCCTGATGGAGACTCGTTGATCGTTGGTGGTTTTTACGGTGAGATTAAAAATAATGATAAAAACAAAGTGCCATTATTTGGTGACATACCAATTTTGAATTTCTTTTTCAAAAGCAAAGAGACCAGCAAAGAGCAAACATCTTTGGTCTTCATTGTGACTCCTACATCATATAATCCCGACTTAGCCGGAGAGAGTGATCGTGTTACTAAGAAAATAAAGAGCAAGACAGAACTCCCTCATGACTATGACTCAGTGGATCCCAAAAACCCAGGGCCAGCTCACGAACCAAATTTAGAGCGTACCCTCCGCCTTATGAAGCCAGCCGAGGCTCCTTACTACCCTCAGCCAGATGAGTTGAATAAAAGTAAGGCTTCTGGAACCACATCATCTTCAAAATCGAAGATCAGCAGATATAAGCGCTAATTTGCATAACAGGATTACTAGTATTAAATTGCCGTATGTCAGCAGAATCCAAATTGTTAACGCAGACATCAGATGCGACCACGAGTGACTCTTCCAGTGCAATTATTGAGAGTTGTTTTGTTAAAACAGCAGAAGCAATTAGCCAAGCAGGCGTTGCTTCTGACGACAATATATTTAAAGCCCTTACGATCGCTCGTGAGGATCAAGAACGTGGCAAGCCTGCCGATCTAATCGAGATCACAGCAAGAGTATTAGGTCATGATGATGAGCATATCAGCCAGGTAATTTCGGAGCTGAGCTCCGAGGTCGCATTAACGATGAGTCCTATTCTGCCGCTCATACCTTTCGCCAGTAAACTCATAGCACCATCGGCATTTTACGAGTCTTTTGACGGTTTACATGCTCTTGGAAAATCTTTGTTAGTGCCAGTGCTTTATGCCGAAGATACGGATGCGATTGCTGTAGGATCAATTAATCCGATTGCCGCCAAAATTTTCAGTGACCAAATCTATCAGGTGGTTGCTAAGCGCTTTGGCATTCGCCCTTTTATTACGACTGTTAGAATGGACTATGAATCCTGGAGATTTCTTTGTGGTAAACATTTTGAACTTTAATTTTGTAAAACCGTGATCGAATTCGATGGCATATCCTTCAATGACCTGATCAGCAACAGGATCATGGCGGAACTGGGTAACCATGATCCCAGTTTCTCGGATTTGGCACAAGATCAGGTTCCAAACCGTGTCACGCGTTACAGCTTTATGGCGCTGGTTGCAAAACTGAATGGGTTGGCATTTTTCCCAAAAGTAGCGGAATTCTGTGATCCGACTCTACACGTATATTGCGATTCAACGGTCATGACCCGCGCTTATTTTGCGCCTTTATGCATGTCAGGCACGAATAA
>JBILAN010000073.1:0-12565 GCA_044354135.1 Luteolibacter sp. | reverse complement strand
TCTCGTTTCCATGGAAGCAGGCGTTGCGACCACTTACTCGCTGCAAGCGCTTGAAGATCGCGGAATTCTTTTCGTCGGACCGAACGATGCCATCTACGGCGGCATGTTGGTTGGTGAAAACCCACGCGTTGGCGATATGCCAGTGAATCCTGTTAAAGAGAAGCATCTCGATAACATGCGTTCTTCCGGTAAGGATAAAACCTCGAAACTCACTCCGCCGATCCGTTTCTCCCTCGAACGCGCCATCGAATACATCGATGCCGACGAACTCGTCGAAGCCACACCGCTAAACATCCGTTTGCGGAAAAGACTTCTCGATGAAGGTGCGCGCAAACGTGCAGCAAAAGGAATCAAAGGCGAAGATCGCAGCAACCGCGGGAAGTGAAACTTTAAGTTTTAAACTTTAAACTTCAAGGAAGAGGGTAAGTCTTCGCACTGCTCACTGCTCACTCGGCACTTCATCCCATGTCCACTCATCTCATCCGCATCTCTGAAGTCTTCGCTCCGTTGATCGCGGAGTTGATGGAGATCCTTGGGGCTGAGAAGGTGAAGAAACTTGGTAGTGAGTATTATTTGTTTCAAACGGAAACACCTGAGCGGATTCAAGATTCAGCCGCTGCGCGGTTCATTCGGTTTCATGTGCCCATCGAACATTCATGGCCGTGCAATCCGGAGAAGATGGAGGGTTTCATCGAAAAGGCAGCGCAGACGATGTACTACAAATTCGAGAGCCGCAACCCGCAGACGATCTTGGTCGGTCAGCTCGATCCCGGTGCGCCGAAACGTTATTACAAGGCGCTCGCATCGAACCTGAGAGGACGGGCGTTACAAGTTTTTGAATTGCCTGATAACGCGCCGAAATCGGCGGAGGAACAAGATCCTAAAAAGGAAACCTTGTTTTGTTGGGTCGGTAAAGAAGGTCTCTACTGTGGCATCGCGACTCCTCTCGAAGCAGGTGGAATTCATCCGGGTGGCACAAAATACATCGCGCAAAATGCCGATGACACGGTTAGTCGTGCAGGTGCGAAGATTGCAGAGGGGTTACATTTTCTCTCCATGTATCGGCCTCTGCCACGTAATGGAGCGCATTGGTTAGAGCTAGGCGCAAGTCCCGGCGGGATGACTTCTGAATTGTTGATGCGGGGTTACGAAGTTTCTGCGATCGACCGCGCACCGCTCGATAAACGCCTCGCGAATCATCCGAATTTGAGTTTCTTGAAAGAGGATGTCGCTGAGTTCGTGCCGCCGCGTGGGATTCGTTATGACGCGATCCTTTCCGATATGAACGGTTCGCCACGTCAGGCAATCACGCTGGTTACGCGTTTAAAAGATTTCCTCCGTCCCGGCGCACTCGCTGTGTTCACTCTCAAAACCACGGGTGCAGAAACCATTGCTGAAATCGAGACACTAGAAAAAGATGTGTTAGAAATTGCGAAGGGAAATGGCTTTTCGCTGATCGTAAAAACGCACCTGACGTATAATCGCCAGGAGTTCACGTTGTTTTTTGAGAGGGATTAATGGGAGCGCCTACTGGAGAGCCTGCCTCCGGCTGGCTTTCTTCATAGAAAAGAAAATAAGCCCCGACTTGTCGGGGCTCTCCGGTATTTTTGAGGGACAGGAATGTCCCTCCTCCTTACAGGAGCTTTGCTCTTAACAAGTCGGTGACTTGTTTTGGGTTGGGCTTGGTGGTGGAGGATTTCATCACTTGGCCGGTTAGGAAGTTGAGGAGTTTTTCGTTGCCGGCTTTGATGGCTTCTACTTCGGAAGGGTTGGCGGCGATGGCGGCGTCGATGAGGGCTTCGAGGTCTCCTGAGGAGGTGGGTTTGAAGCCAAGGTCATCGGCGATGGCTTGCGGGGCTTTGTCGGGTGAAGTGAAGAGGACGGCGAAAACTTCTTTGGCTTGGTTCGGGGCGAGGGTTCCGTTTTCGACGAGGGTGAGGAGGTCGCGGAGTTTCGCTGGAGTGACCGGGCAATCGGAGATGGTGAGGGATTGCTCGTTGAGCGTGCCGAGCAGGTTGTTGATGATGAAGTTCGCGGTTTTCTTGGCGGGAATGGATGGATCGTTGGTTGCCTCGAAATAAGCTGCGAGATTTCTATCCGCTGTGAGCACTGAAGCATCGTAAGCAGTCAGGCCGAACTCGCTTTCGTAGCGTTTGATTTTTTCCAGACGTGCCTCAGGCACGAGAGGTTTCACAGTTTCTAACAGCGGCGCTGTGGCAATCGGTAAAAGATCAGGGCAGGGGAAGTAGCGGTAGTCGTGCGCGTCTTCTTTGGTCCGCATGAGTTGGGTTTCACCAAGGTCGTCGTTCCAACGACGGGTGGATTGGATTTGAGGAATGCCTGCGCTGAGTTCTTCGGTCTGGCGCTCGATCTCGTGATGGATCGCGCGGCGGATGGCGGAAAAGGAGTTAAGGTTTTTTAACTCAACTTTTGCGCCGAGTGGATCGGATTCTTTTTCGCGGAGTGAGATGTTCACATCGCAGCGGAGATTGCCTTTCTCCATATCCGCATCCGACGACGCGCATTCGATGAGGATGAGTTGGAGCGAGCGGAGGTAAGCAACGGCTTCCTCAGCGGATTCGAGATCTGGTTCGGTGACGATCTCCATCAGCGGAGTGCCAGCGCGATTGAAATCGATGAGAGAAGTGGTGGCGAGGTGAGTGGATTTTGCAACGTCCTCTTCCAAGTGGATGCGATTGAGACGGACGATTTTGTTAGGAGTCTTGATGTTTTTCCGTGCATCGGTCGGGTAACAATCGTCGAACAACGGAACGCCGCCACCAAGGCAGAGAGGAAAATCCATCTGGGTGGTTTGGTAGTTTTTCGGCATGTCTGGATAGAAATAGTTTTTCCTATCCCAACGCGAAAACTCCGGTGAACCGCAACCGAGCGCGAGGCCTGTTAGAAGGGTTTTCTCGATGGCCTTTTTATTCAAAACAGGAAGCGCACCCGGGTAGCCAAGGCAAACTGGGCAGGTGTTGGTGTTCGGGTCATCGCCAAAAGAAGTGCGGCAGGCGCAGAACATTTTGGTGTCGGTGTTGACTTGGGCGTGGACTTCCAATCCGATAGTTACTAGATATGTCATGTTAGAGAAGGTTGTGGGAAGAGGTTCACCGCAGAGGCGCAGAGGTCGCTGAGGGACGCGGAGGAAGACTTGGGTTGACGAATAAGACTTAAATTAAAATTTGAAAATTTTCATAGCACCGTCTCTGCGATCCTTTGCGACCTCTGCGCCTCTGCGGTGAAAATCTTCATCCTAAATTTTCAATACGGAAGACAACGGGTGTTGAATTGATGCAGTTCAGGGTTTCGATTTCTGTTAGGGCGGTGGTGAGTTTGCCGAAGGGGCAGGAGTGGAGGAGGAAAACCATGTCGACGAATTCGGCGTCGGGGTTTGAGGGGTCTACGGGCGAGTGAGTTCCGGAAATGCCGATTTTATGTTTGGCGATGACAGTAGCGATTTCGGCGACGACACCGGGTCGGTCTGTGACGTCGAAGCGGACGTAGTATGCGGTGGAGGTTTCCTCGATGGGAACGAGCGTTCCGGACTCGCGATACGGTAGGAAACCGCGGTGGTGGGCGGTGTGAGCGAGGTTACGAGCGGCTTCGACGAGATCGGCGATGACTGAAGAAGCAGTCGGGCCTTGTCCGGCGCCGCGACCGTAGAAGAGCGATTCGCCTGCGGCATCGGAGTTAACAGAAACCGCATTGAACACGCCGTTGACGGAGGCGAGAATGTGTTTCTGTGAAATGAACGAGGGTTGGATGCGAATTTCAACCGCACCGCCATCGCGCTCGCGAATCACGGCGAGAAGTTTGATGACGTAACCGAGAGATTTCGCGAAACGGATGTCTGTTGGGCGCACTTGTTCGATGCCGGAAACGTGGACGATTTTCGGATCGATGGGGAAACCGTAGGCAAGCGTCGCGAGGAGAATGGCTTTGTGCGCGGCGTCCCAACCGTTCACATCGAGTGCGGGATCGGCTTCTGCGTAGCCGAGTGCTTGGGCTTCCTGAAGTGCGGTCGGGTAATCGATGCCACGCAGGGTCATTTGCTCGAGGATGTAGTTCGAGGTGCCGTTGATGATTCCAGTGAAAGAATGAATCTGGTTGCCAATGAAAGAATCCTGAACGGTTTTAACGATGGGGATGCCTCCGGCGATGGCGGCCTCGAAAAAGATGGGGGTTTCCATTTTCCTTGAAATGGCAAACAACTCAACGCCGCGTTCTGCTAGAAGGGCTTTGTTTCCAGTGACGACCGGCTTTTTCGCGAGCAATGCAGCAGCGACGATTTCGAAGGCATCCGTGGTGCCGCCGATCAGTTCGACAACGATGTCGACCGATGGATCGTTGACGAGCGCATGCCAATCGGTGGTGAGGATTTCCGCAGGAACGACGGATTTGGTGGTGCGGGATTTTTTAGGATCACGGACAAGGATTTTGGTGATGGAGAGGGAAACGCCTTTGCCTGTGCGGTCGGAGATAAGGTTGCCGTTTTTCTCAAGGGTATTCCACACGCCAGAGCCGACGGTGCCGAAGCCCGCCAAGCCGATTCCTAATTTGTTGCAGTTGCTCACGCAGCGAGGCTAGGGGGAGTCAGGAAAATCTCAAACTTCAAATTTCGGGAATGTGGGGGATGGAATTCGAACCACAATGGACGCGGATGAAGAGATTTTGGGTAAAATGTCATGGAGTCACGATTTCAGGGTCGCCGGGTCGGTGGAAGGCGAGGAAATCTGTGAGGTTTAGTGTGTAGAAACGTTTTGCTCCAGATTTTCGAGCGGAGAATAGATGGAGATAGTCATGAATGGCGCCGCCTCGTATTCCGCGATCTTCGGCTTCATTGTATGCTTGAAAAAGATCATCTACATCGAGATATGCGGCCATCAGTTTTGGTGCGATTTGCTCACGAAGTATCGTTGCCGCATCTGAGGCGGGCACTCTGAAGCCCAATCGTCCACCGGTTAGAGTACTGAAGGTTTCTGTGAAAGTATGCGCAAACACAGAAATTCGGCCTGATAGTAAAAGCTTGTGACAAGCGATATGATAATCATCATTTGCGTAAAGAGCGGAGACAAGTATGGAAGAATCCAGAGCGGTTTTCATTTCCGTTTTGTGGGGGATACGATTTTTTCCTCACGCGCATCGCGATCCGCTTTGATGGCTTGCACAATACTATCTCGCTTAAGGCGGGGACCGCTTGTAATAACTGGTAGCCCATTTTTGATTTCGATTTTTATCGGATCTGGCTCTGGGGCGACTTGGAGTTTTCCTCCTTGAACCTCTAATTTCAGGAGGCTGCCTTCGTGTAGACCGAGGTTATCGCGGATAGCTTTTGGGACGACGAGTCGTCCAGATTTCCCAAGTTGGATGGTAATGCTCATGCCAATTAAAATGCCATTTTTATTGGCAATGACAAGAAGGAAGATCGATGTGCCGCCATTCTCCTGCTTGAAGGTTCCCGAGACGGTAAGGCCCGATGGACTCCCTGTGGAGCTGGGTGACGCGGATGTGGAAGCGGAGGAACATGCGCTTGATCTGGTGGTGGAGGCCTTCGTGGATAGTGAGGCGGCAGGAGGTTTCGGATAAAAGCTCGACGATGGCCGGTGCTGAGCGGGTGTTTTCTTTTTCGAACGACATGCCGTCGCGAAATTGTTTCAGGATGGTTTCGGGGATGGGTTGGTTCGTATGGATGAGGTAGGTTTTCGGAACATGGTTTTCGGGGGAGGTGAGGGATTTAGATAAACGGGAATCGTTGGTTAAAATGACTAAGCCAGAAGTGGCGCGATCGAGTCGACCTGCGAGGTGGAGCTCGTTTACCCATGGTTCGTCGATGAGATCAATGACCGTGCGATGTCTTTTATCGGTGGTCGCGGAGAGGATGCCGATGGGTTTGTGGAGGAGAAGGTAGCGCGCGGTGCGGGCTTGGAGAATTTCTCCCTTGGCAGAGAGATGATCGAATTTTCCGAGAGGGAGACTACCATCGGTGACGAGTTCGTGGTTAAGGAAGACCTGTCCGGCTTCTAGCAGTTTTTTTGCATGACGTTTCCCGAGTCCGCTGTTTTTGGCGATGAATTGGGAAATAGTCATACTGTAGAAAATTTTAAATTTTAAAATCTAAACTTCAATAAAAGATCGGGGTGTAGAGCGAGTGGATTTTTTAACTCGGCACTTTTCATTGTGATCATGAGAGGTGAGGATGTGGATATGAAGCTGGCGCGCATGGGAGATGGGGCGGAGATTTTTTACACCTTGCAGGGAGAGGGTGTGAGTGTGGGTGTGCCTGCGGTTTTTGTAAGGGTTTCGCTCTGTAATTTGCACTGTGTTTGGTGTGATACGGATCACACGTGGAATTTCATTGGGACACCTTGGACGCATGAAAAGGATGGGCTGCCGGGTTATCAGAAGCATTGCAAAGAAGAGGCGATCATCGAGATGGATGCGGCGGAAATTGCGGCGGAAGTGAGAAAATATAGGTGTCGGCATGTGGTGTTGACGGGTGGTGAGCCCTTATTGCAGGAGGAGGGTTTGGGGCAATTGATCGCTGAGCTCCGAAAGGATGGGGGAGATTGGTTTTTTGAAATGGAGACGAACGGCACGCGTTTGCCAGGGGATGCGCTGATGGCGGAGGTGGGGCAGTTCAATGTTTCGCCGAAGTTGGAGAATAGCGGAGTGGCGGCAAATTTAAGGGAAAAACCGGAGGTAATCCGTGGCTTGGTGGAATGTGGCAAGGCTTGGTTCAAGTTCGTGGTGGAGAAAGAGGAGGATCTGGCGGAGGTGATGGCCTTGGTGGAAAGGTCTCGGATTCCTATGAACCGGGTGATTTTGATGCCTGAAGGGCGAAATGTAGCGGAGATCGACAAGGTTGCGCCTTGGTTAGCGGAGCGTTGCAGGGATTTAGGGGTGAGGATGTCGGATCGGCTGCATGTGCGGCTGTGGGGGGATAGGCGTGGGGTGTAGCTATTGAAGAGTGAAAGGATATTGGGATATTAGGATATTGGGATATTGGGATATTGGGATATTGGGATATTGGGATATTGGGATATTGGGGAAAAATCAAAAATCAGATATCAACAATCATCAATCGTCAATTAAGTCGAACGATCAAAGCGCCTTGTTCCACAATGGATTTACGATTGTTGATTGTTGATTGTTGATTGTTGATTGTTGAATGAAGAAGATTGTGAGATGGGTATGGAAAAAAGTGAAATTAGGGAAAAAACTTGCGAAACTTTTGGTTCTGGCGAGGGTTTCAAATGCAGAGATGAATGAAGATAATCACAACAAAGAGTGGTGTGAGAGCGACAAGACTTGGCAGTTACTTGGTAAAGCGGCTCCCAAGCAGGCGAGTGCTCGCTTTGCGGATGATGTGGTTCGGGCGGTGCGTTTGTTGCCGGAAGCGGATCCAATTTGGCCGCTGATATTGAAATTTTCTCGTTGGTCGCTGGTTGCGGCATGTGTGGTCTTGGCGGCTTCGATATTTATCGATCCTGTTAAAACCAGTCCTAATAAGGGGTCTGTTGTCGAAGATAACAAAACCCAATGGGAGCAGATAGAAAATGCCGCTCAGGCCGAGTTATTAGCTGCAGCTGTTGAACATATGGACGAATTCAGCGATCAAGATTTGATCACAATGATCGGTTTCTGAACTGATTCTGTGGATTGCGAGAAAGCGGGTTGCAAAAGGTTAGGGAACGAGACTAAAGTCGCTATCTGAAATAAATGGTTATGGCGATTGAAGGTGAAGATTTGGCGAAAGCATGTGTAAAGGCAGCGGTGGATATCCAAGCGGAGAACATTCGTGTTTGGGATATGAGAGGGGTTTCTAATTTGACCGATTTCATGATCGTTTGCTCGGGATCCTCGATGCCGCATCTGCGTGCGATTATTCGCGATGTCGCAGGAATTGTGGAAAAAGAGCACCAGGTTAAAGCGGTGAACTCCGAGGGTAAGGTGGATTCCAAGTGGGTGGTGCTCGATTATATCGATGTCATGGTGCACGTGATGGATGATGAAATGCGCGAATTTTATGGCCTAGAAGAACTCTGGGCCGCGGCCAAAGAACTGCAATGGGATGGAACTGGGAAAGTCGATGGAGGTAAGCGCAAATCCAATTTCACTCACTGAAAGGAGAGATGAGAAAGTGAAAATCCGCACTAGCTGGACGCGGTTCGGGGTGATTTTTTCAGGCGTGGGTTTGGCGTTTTTTGGGGTTGGGATGTGGCGGGTGGATGGTGTCATGGCCGCGATGGGACTATCTGCGTTATTGCTCTTATTTATTGTTAGATTCTTGGGAATTTGGAATATCAGGGGTGTATCGCTGGGATATCGTGGGCCGAGACGGGTAGAGGTCGCGAGAGGGTTCGATGCCAAATTGGAACTGCATTGCAATAAGCGCGTATTGGATAGTTTTTTGTTAGATTTCGGAGTTGGTCTATTGGGTGAAAAGGAAGTTTGCGGAAGGGTGACATGGTTGAGCTCAAACAGTTGGGCTACCATTAAGTACTGGGTGAGCTTAAAGCACCGTGGTTTGAAAAAGGAACAGGTCGGCTGGATACGTTCGAGCTTTCCTCTGGGCTTATTTGAATTCAGCAGCGATATACGGATACCATCGGAAATCGGGGTGGTGCCTTTTGCTCGTGTTCCTCGTGAGCTGAGTTTGAGTGGATTTTTGTTAGATGGTGCTCCGTTGGGTGGGTCCAAACAGTTTGGAGGAATGGGTGATTGGAAAGGCTTGCGTGAGTGGAGGAATGGCGATGCGGTTCGGAAAATCGCATGGGCTGCAAGCATGAGGTCCCAAGCATCGGGTGGTGGTCTATTGGTGAGGCAGGATGAGCCACCAGGATCCAGGACTGAGACTTGCGTGATTGTGTTTCATTCATACGGAACGGATAGAAATTTGATCCGACCGGATCGTTTCGAGCGGGCGCTTTCGCTGCTTTGTGGGGCGGCAGGAAATATCGTTGGCAGCGGGATACCTGTAAGAGTCTTGGCTGATTTTTGGGAATGGGAGCCGATGGAGGTAAGTTCGAAACGTGGCTTGGTCCAGTTGAGAGAGAGGCTGATTTTGGTGAAGCGTGCGGAATGGACAGAGGCTCATAATTTGTTAGATGCTTTTTCGCAGGTGAAATCTGAGGAATGTTTGATCATTCTTTCAGATATGCCGGGAAGTTCATGGAAATCATTGGTCCCTGATTCGGATTTAAATCCATTGGTAGTTGATATCGTTGCTTACGAGAAATCCACCAAGCGCAAGTTTCTCAGAGGAAAGGCGGTGGCACGATGATTCTTCGTCTGATGGTTTTGATGATGGCAGGAATGCTGGCGTATCTGATGTTGCGTGGATGGCCGGAAATCATGCCGGTCATGCTGCGGGGGTTCTTGGCAATTTTGGTTGTGGTGATTGCATTGTTTTGGTGGACGACAGGGCGGAAGCGAAAAGACATGCCTTTGGTGAAATCCTGGCGCAGGCCCGGTTGGCTGGACTTCGGGGCGCTGGGTTTGGGGTTATTGGCGTTTGAATGTGGTTTCCTCTGGTTTTTAAGTGCTGCTCCTGAGCCTTTGGAGGATATTGCGATACGTTTTGAGCGAGAATTTCGTCCTGCAGCAGCAAAGCTAAGAGATGAAAAGCAAGATAGCAAAACGGGAGGCAACTGGTTGTGGAATGATCAGCGAAAAAGAGATCTTCCCTTGAGGACAAATTTAAAACCCGGAGTGAAGCCGGAAGTTTTTGTTAGATTGTTCCAAGAAAAAGATGCTGAAAAATTACTCAAGGGTAATGTCTATGTTCGTTCGTTTGCATTGGATCAATATAAAGACGGTGCATGGAGTTTGAGTGATAACGAAACGAAGGTTTTATCAGCTGATGAGAAAGGTTGGATCCGTTTTTCAGAACCCAAATCCGGTGAAATCTTGCATGAGGTGTTTCATGGAAGCAATGAAGCTGGAATGAATGCGTTTACGGCTTTGTTGGGAGCGAGGGCGGTGCGATTGCCATCGCTCACTGTCGATGGTGAGGGCTTGGCGATGCTGCCTGAATCAACTGAGGAGCTGGGTTATGAATACTTGGCAAGTTCGATGCCAGTGATGTTGGCCGATGTGAAAGCAGCGGATTTACAAGGTTTTGAGGTAAAATCTCCAAACTCGGGCTCACGGCTCGGACAGTTGGTTTTGAGAGTGGCGGGTGACGGAGATTTGATAGATAGGTTGAAAAAAATCGAAGCGCATTTGAAAGAGTCGTATCGGTATTCCTTAGTGACGGAGAATCGAAAGAACTTGGATCCTATCGAAAACTTTTTGTTTGAGGAAAAACGTGGGCACTGTGAATTTTTTGCGACGGCATGTGCGTTGATGGTGCGTGAGTTGGGAGTTGAGGCACGGGTGGGATATGGTTGGTCGGGTGGAAAATATTACGATATTAACAAGATGTTTGTGTTTCGCGCACGTGAGGCACATGCGTGGGTGGAAGTGAAACTTGATGGGTATGGATGGGTGTTGTTGGAGCCGACTCCGCCCCAGGCTCTGGGTGATAGGCAGCCTCGTTTGGCTGAGACGGGCGAGAAGATGCCTACCCCACAGGAAATGATCCAAGAGGAAATGGAGGCTATTGAAAAAGCCGATGCAAATCTGGCAGGATGGGCGATCACTTTGACGGCCAGTTTCGGTCTTGGTGCCGTGTTCCTCTTTTTTCTCAGGAAAAAAACTCCCGATGACTCACGCGTAGGTTCGCATTCCTCTTTAGCCAGGCATAAGGAATCGGGCTACTTCATCGCATGGCGCAAGGCGTTTGCAAAACGATACGGTAAAATCGGTGCTGGATCGACCTTAAGAAATCAGGTAGACAGCTTATATGATGCCCCAGAATTTTCAGGTGAAATCATTCGCTATCATTATTCTATTAGATACGAGGGTGGTTCGACCGATCCAAAACGGGAACGAGGTATTGAGCGAGAGATCGAGAAGTGGGCAGATTCCTGATTCAGAGGAAATCCTCTATAGATCAAGAACCTTGAGCTGCCATTTCATCAGTAAGTCGGCCGGCTTAGCTTCGTTTGCGGCGATGGATTCGATCACGGCGCGTGATGCGATGAGTGAACCATCAATTTCCAGATCGTTCGCGACCTTGTTGCGTTGTGCGATCAAGGCGTCGACACGTTCATCGAATAAGCGATCTTTTTTGCGGCGCAAGCCCACAGGTCTTGTCGGCCATTCGTTTTCAGAAAGAGCCCGCACGGCTTCCTGCATTTTTTTGAAGCGCTTGATGCGGTCAGCGCGGAAGTGGTGAGGAAGGTGGATGGGTTTGTTGTCGATCATCAAAGCGCACCATTCGAGAAGTTGACGATTGGGTGCGACCATAAATGAAGGTCTATCCCATGCCTCGGCTTCTTTATCGCGCCAGTGCCATAGACCGCGAAGGCAGGCGAGTCCGTATGGGCTGAGTTTTCCCGCACCGGAAATTCGCCATGCTTCATCGCGGCTTTCATCGCGCTCTTCGACTTTGTTTTTTGCTGATTCACAACTTTCAAGAAACCATGAGTAACGATCGAGTTCTTTGAGTTTGGAAACGATTTTATCGCCCATCTCCAGAAGATATCGAACGTCGTTCAGCGCGTATTCAACCATTGTCGGTGAGAGCGGACGTTTTCCCCAATCGGCTTTTTGAGAAGATTTTGAGAGCACGATCCCGAAATAATGTTCAACTAGATTTCCGAGCCCGAACTTTTCCACGCCCAGCAGGCGTGCACCGATTTGGGTATCGTAAATGTGTCTAGGTAAGCGGCCGAACTCGCGTTTGAGCATGGTCATGTCATAATCGGCACCGTGCATCCAGACGGTGGCGTCTTTGAGATAAACATCGAGAGGTGCGAGATCTTTGATTGCGAGAGGATCAATCAGAATGCAGTCGTTGCCTGCGGTGAATTGGATGAGACAAAGAGATTCTTTGTGGCGGTGGAGGCTGTCCGCTTCGGTATCAATCGCACAAATTTTCTCTGCTGCAGAAGAGTTGTAAGCGGCGAGAAAATCTTCGAGTTGAGCGGTAGAGCTGATCATGTGCTTTTGATAAAATGAACCTTTGATCCTGATTTCGGCGATTCAAACTCAGTTCGAATGTCGCCTCAGAAGAGGGAATATTTTGGGGTGTCGGGCAAGAATTTAATATTTCTAAAATGAATTTCATTTCGGGCTCAAAATGACGGGGTTTGATTGATTTCCATAGCGATCCAAAGCGGTGACTGAGATCGAATCGGTCGTTTGAATCGTTATGGATTGCTGGTTTGCTGGCACGATGGCGGTGGTATGCCAATGGGCTTCCTGTCTGGTTTGGATGGCGATTTTTGAGAAATCCCCAGATTTCCAACGAACGATTGTTTGATTTTTTTCGAGGGTGGCCGTGGCTTCTGGGGTTGCGGGTTTGTTTTGGCTAAGCCAAGGCATGGCTGGTACGGCGGCGGGATACTTGTAAATATTGGAAAGTTCATCGCAAATACCCCCCTGATTGTTAATAAGTCCTTTCATGCTCCAGTGGATATGCCCGTTTTTATGGGTTCCGATGGTTCGGGAAAAC
>JBILAN010000072.1:0-12575 GCA_044354135.1 Luteolibacter sp. | reverse complement strand
TAAGGCCGAAGCCCGCACCAATGAAGCCCTCCTCTTGGCAATTGGAGACGCTCTCTCACAGGTAACCCAAAAAGACGCCACCAATTGGTTTACCCATTGCGGCTACAGTTTTATTTAAAATGCTCTAGAAAGCACCTCCTTTTGCAATCTTTGTCCCAGCTGGGACAATAATTGTAAAAGCGTCAGATGGATTTCTATTCCCGAATTAGGGGTTTCAGGCAACCCAAGCCCAAGCACTTAGAAATTGGCAGCGGATTTACCGGCACGCGTTCCTGTTATAAAAGCCCCCTGTAGCAAATACCCACCGGTCGGCGCGTCCCAATCGATCATTTCACCGCAGACAAACACGCCGGGAAATTTTTTAAGCATCAGATGTTCATCGAGCTCATCCCAGCATACTCCTCCAGCGGATGAAATCGCTTCGGCAATGGGACGCGGACCTTTGAGAGAAATCCTACAACCTTTGGTGCGTTCAACGAGTTCCACCGCGCTGGCGACCGATTTCAACGCGATCACTTCACGCGCAGCGCCACTCAATTTCCAAAGTCGCGTCGCGAGATCGAGAAGATCTCCGCCAGCATCACCCAGTTTTCCCAACAATTCTTGTTTCGAAAAGGTCGGTTTGAAATCGATTTCTAAAAATGGAGCCTTCATCGCCCGCAACTCTCGCCCCAACGCATAAATCGCCCCACCCTCCAAACCGTAACGCGTGACCAACAACTCCCCCGCAAGTTGTTTTCCTCCCGCAGAAACCACCAGATTTTTCAGCGGCGATCCCTCGGTCTTTTCAGAAAATCCACTCGGCCAATCGACTTCCCAACCACAGTTCGACGAAACCAGAGGCTCGCACCGCACCCCCATGTCTTGAAATTTCGCGATCCATCCCCCATCCGAGCCCGTCTTCGGCCACGATCCACCGCCAAGCGCGAAGACGATCGCCTTCGCCTGAATCTCAACACCGTTTTCAAAAACCAAAATGTTCCTCTCCTTCATTCCACACCACAGATGTTTAGATCGGATCGCAACGCCCAACGATTTCAACTTCGCCAGCCAAGCCCGCAACACCGGCGCACCTTTGAGGGATTTCGGATAAACCCGACCGCTCGTCGCCTGAAAGGTTTCCTGTCCCAATCCATGACACCATTCACGCAAATCCTGTGGGCTGAAATCTTCTAACAAACTATCCCAAATTCTCCCACCTGCATAGCGCAAGACAAACGTTTCAACATCCTCGCCATGCGTGAGATTCAACCCACCTTTACCTGCAACTAAAAACTTTCGGCCAACCGAAGGTTTACCATCAAACACCGTCACAGCCCGACCCGCCAACGCTGCAACCTCTGCCGCACGCAGTCCGGCCGGCCCGCCACCCACGATGACGACATCAAGTTGTTCTAGCATGATAAAGATTTGTTTAGAGTCATGTCTGATGTGAACTTCTGGAGGTAAGAAATTCAAGTATCAAACACTGTGGTCTAGATCATCAAATCACCATCCTGAAGGGATTAGATAAGTTAGAAATTAGACAGGCGACAGGAATGTCGCCTCTCCTTATTTAAACCAATTTCAATCGGGCCAGATCCTGAGCATCGATAAGACCAACCGGTTTTCCTTCTGCGTTGATAACGACGATATCATCAATCCGTTTCTCACCAACCTTTTTCACAGCCTCGACGGCTAAAGAATCCTCAGTAAGAGAAATTGGATGTCTTGTCATCAAATCTGCGACTGGCAACTCACCTATTGCAGGGTTCTTTTCATAGCCACGCGCAAAATCTCCGTGCGTGAAAATTCCAGCGAGTTTACCATCGGTTGATAAAATCAAACACGCACCCGCACGACTGCGGTTCATCTCCGCTACGGCATCGATGACTTTCGCGGTAATTCCTACCATTGGAATCGCTTCGTTGCGACGCATGACATCGCCAACTTTTAAAAGCAATGCCCTGCCCAGTGAACCGCCCGGATGATAGCGCGCAAAATCGTCTTCGGAAAAACCACGAGATTCTAACAAAACCATCGCCAATGCATCGCCCATAACGAGCATTGCTGTTGAAGATGAAGTAGGAGCGAGATTCATCGGACACGCTTCGCGCTCGACCCAGGTATCGAGAGCGACATCAGCCGCTTTGGATAGTGAAGAATCGTGCTTACCACAGAGGGCGATGACTTTGACATCGAAGCTGCGCATGAACGGGATCAAACCTAGAAGCTCTTGGGTCTCGCCGGAATAAGAAAGAGCGAGGATGACATCGCCATCGGAAAGCAAGCCGAGATCACCATGGAGTGCGTTCTGGGAATTGAGTACCACAGCGGTCGCTCCGGTAGAGTTGAGAGTCGCCGCGATTTTATGTCCAACATTTCCAGATTTACCGACACCCACCACCACCACCTTACCGCGATTTTCGAGTGAATTGCGAATCAGTCGCACCGCCTGACCAAACTCCGGACCAATCCGCGAGGACATCTCACGCAGACTGTCTGCTTCCATTTCAATTACTGCTCGCGCTTTCGCTTCGAAATCCATGACCGATAGTTCAACCCCTAGCGCCGACTATTTCAACTCGTAATAGTGCGACTCGCAGGAGGGCAAAATTCCTGTATCTAGGCCATCCGAGAGCAATATGTCGCCTGAAACCTTGATTTCTTCATGATTCACAAGACTAGATCGGCAGAAAATTTCGGAAGATGGCAATTTCCCGATGAAACCCAGCGCTTCTGGGGAAAAGCGGACTTTAACTGGAATATCCTGATCTGGATGAAAATTTGCCACACATAAGAATGCCTGATCGCCCTCTGCATCGCGCCTGAGAAACGCGTAGATCCAGTGGTCGAATTCATGATTTTGCTGATTCATGTAGTTCAGTCCAAAGAATTCCCCTCGTTCAAACGCCGGTTCTTTCAATATGCGCAACAAGCTCGCATACCAATCACGCAACTGCTTCTGGTCCCGCGATAGCCCACCGCCATCGAATTTTCCTCCGTTCACCCATTTCTGAAATTCTGGCATCGCGGTGTAATCAAAAATCGAAGTCCGTCCATCGTCTCCACTGAAACCTTCCGCCCCGATCGCAGGCTCACCGATTTCTTGCCCGTTATAAAACATGATCGCTGCGCGACTCATCCCGAACATCACCGCCGCCGCAGGCTTTCCGACTTTCATTCCATGCCCACCCCAATGCTGTGGATTCGCGATACGCACTTCATCGTGGTTTTCCAAATAACGGATACATTGATGAAATCTCCGACCCGTGAAAATCTCGCCATCGAGGTCGTTCGCCCATTTCCCAGTTTCGTAAATGCCTTGGAGGATTTTGTAAGTCGGGTGCTCATACGCTCCGTCGAAACCCGCATCTAACAAGGCATCGATCACATCTTCATCGGTGAGTTTCGCAGGATCGGAGTCATAGGCTTCTGCTCCGAAATAAGCATTTGGATTTCTATCCCGTGCTCTTCTAACAACCCAAGCCCAAAACTCCATGGGAATCATGTGCGCCATATCCGCACGAAATCCATCGACCCCCATTGCCTGCCAGTAGGCGATGATCTCATCCATCGTCCGCCATGTTTTTGGCACAGCTTTAATTGGAGCATCTGGTTTAGGTAAATGCGAAGTGTCCCGACCTTGGGTAAAATCATGGCCGTAGTTCAGCTTCACTGTTTCATACCAATCATGAATCGATGGCGTCCAAGTGACGGCATTGTTTCCAGTGACTCTTCCGAAATGTTTCTCCAACTCAAAACTTCCCGAGCACCCCTCCATTCCAAGGGTCGGAAGTTTTAACGGCGGTCCGCCACCATCATGGGTTTCGTTGAGATAGAAAAAATGATTGTCGCGATCAAAAAATACCTCGCGGTTGTCGCCCTCACCAAATGAAAGATCAGGTCGAACATCCGAAACATAACTCCGCGCGACGTGGTTCGGAATAAAATCCATGATCACTCGCAGCCCTGCTTCATGACATCGATCGACCAACTCACGAAATTCTTCCAACCTCCGCTCCGGCTCGACCGCATAGTCTGGACAGACGTCAAAATAATCTCGGATCGCGTAAGGACTTCCTGCACGACCTTTCAAAATATCTGGTGGATCGGCGGGACGATCTGAATAGCTCGTTCCACTTGCTTGCTCGATCACTCCGGTCAGCCAGACATGATTGAAACCCATTTCACGGATCGCGGTTAGAGCAACCGGACTGATATCGTGAAATTTTCCACAGCCATTTTGCTCAAGCGTTCCGTTGAAGACCTGAGATGATCGAGTGTTACCAAATGTCCTTACGAACAATTGGTAGATCACTGCTCTGGGTCGGTTAAAGCTCATGCGAGGTTAAGAGTTTTACATAGCTCAAACTTTTCCGAAAAATAGGACATATAAGTTCTATACGACCTATGTGTCCTATTTAGATTAGAAATCAAAGATTCGTCCAAGCTCCGTTGTTCTGTGATGATTTCACAGCAGCTTCGATGAACGCCATGCCATCGACACCGTCTTGAACGGTTGGATAATCGTAGGCTTCGTTGCCTTTGAATTTTCCGTCGACCGCATCTTTGATCGCTTCTGCGGCGGCGAGGTAGACGTTCGCAAATGCCTCGATGAAGGCCTCTGGGTGACCAAACGGAAGACGCGTGTATTTCTGCGCCACTGCTCCGTTGTAGCTGTTTCCTCTGCGCCAGATTTCACGAGGCTTGTCGGCAAATTTCACGATCAACTCATTCGGGTGTTCCTGATGCCACTCAATCGAAGCTTTGGTTCCATAGACACGGATGTTGAGGTTGTTTTCATCACCCGTGGAAATTTGCGAAGCAAAAAGCACACCGCGTGCGCCACCCTCGTAACGGCAGAGCATTGAGCCATCGTCGTCTAACTGACGACCGGGAATAAACGTATTCAAATCCGCAGCAACCGATTCCAGGCGAAGACCCGTGATGTATTGAGCAAGGTTTTCCGCATGCGAACCAATGTCGCCCATACAGTTGGAAACGCCCGAGATACTCGGATCCATGCGCCAGTTGGAAATTTTTCCACCAGCAGATGCTGCTTCGTCATATGCGGAGATCGCGTAGCCTTGTGGATATTCAACGACGATTTTAAGAATTTTTCCAAGCTTGCCGTCAGCCACCATCGCTTTGGCTTCTTTCACCATCGGGTAGCCGGTGTAGTTATGAGTGAGAGCAAACACCAAACCACTGTTCTCCACCACTGCTCTGAGTTCCTCTCCTTGGGCTTTCGAAAACGCCAGCGGCTTCTCGCAAATCACGTGGATGCCGCTTTCCAAAAACTTCTTCGCCACTTTGTAATGCAGATCATTCCGCGCCACGATGCTGACAAAATCAATCCGCTGGCCTACTGGCAGCGCCGCTTCTTTCTCAGCCATTTCCTCAAACGACCCGTAAACACGGCTTGGGCACAAAAAGAAATCCTCTCCCGATAATTTCGACTTCTCGGGATCAGATGAAAAACAACCCGCCACCAATTCGATTTTACCATCCAGATTCGCGGCCATCCGGTGCACCGCACCAATGAATGCCCCACGTCCTCCGCCAACCATGCCCATTCTAAGTTTTCTATTCATCGTATCTAAAATTGTGTTTCTGCCCGCAGGCACCTGCATTCAACCAACTCTCCCCCCACCTGCAACCCATTTTCTGACCTGATTCGTTCATTTTTAAAACGGAGGGACAGAGAAAGAGGGAGGAAACAGAGCTTTAGTCCAGTTCTAGTTAACTATTGGAGATTCATCTCTTATTTGGGATTTGGAGTTTAAAATTTAGAATTTCACTCTCCGTGTCCTCCCTCTTTCTCCTACCCTCCGTGGTAAAAGAAAGCCCGATTACCTATCCCATGTCTGAAACAACCTCCAGATATGGACGCTTGAGGCAATCGTCCCTGCCTATCCTATGAAAAATTTCAATTCGCCATCACGTCCAGATTTCCCCACAATCCCACTGTGAAGTCTGGATTCCTTGAAAAACTTGTATCTCGCCTCGACCGGGTTGAACCCGGCGAGATCCAAAATATCGTTACGCGATTGCTTCAGGAAAAAGGCTTTCTTGAAAACGTTTTTGAGGCATTACATGAAGGTTTGATCATTCTCGATCCCGTGGGAAAAATCATGTTTCTCAACCGCGCCGCCTGCCAGTTCTTCGGGCTCGATCCAGCTGACTCTCTTGGTGAAACCATTTCATCTAAAATACGCGGACTCGATAAACTTTCATTCAGTGGCTCCACGCAATCGGTTTCCCGCGATATCGAAGTTTTCTATCCCGAACATCGTCGGCTCAATTTCTACCTCGCACCCATCGACGATCCGAAAAATTTCGAGCTTCCGCTCGGGCACGTGATGTTGATACGCGACACCACCAGCACCCATGCGGAGACTCAGGAAAACATCGAGTCTGAGCGATTGAACGCCCTCACCTTACTTGCGGCCGGTGTTGCTCATGAAATTGGAAACCCTCTCAACTCGCTCGATATCCACCTGCAATTGATCGAGCGGAAAATCCGCAAACTCCCGCCATCGTATCGACAAATTCTAACAGAAAACATGCAGACTGCGCGTCAGGAGATTCAGCGACTCGATACTATCCTCAAACAATTTCTTCATGCCGTACGACCCACCACACCGCGACGTGAGCCACAAAACCTCAACGACATCCTTCGCCAAACTCTTAAACTGTTAGAACCCGAGATTAGCTCCCGCAACATTGAAGTAAATCTCGATCTATCAGAAAAATTACCTAAAGCCTTGATCGACCCCGATCAATTTCAACAAGTTTTCTACAACCTCCTTCGCAATGCCTATCAAGCCATTTCTGGAGACGATGGTCTGATTGATATTAAAACTCGCTCCACGGAGACTGATTTCATCATTTCCATATCCGATAACGGAACTGGCATTCCTCCCGAGCAAATGGGTAGTTTGTTCGAGCCTTACCGCACCACGAAATCCGCAGGCACCGGCCTAGGCCTGCTGATCGTTCGCCGCATCATCCGCGAACATGGCGGCGAAATCGAAATCCATTCAAACCCCAACGATGGGACCTCGATTCTGATTCATCTACCGCATACGGCTCCGAGTCCGAGGTTGTTGCCTGCGCCGGTGATTGATGCGTGATTGAACCCTCTTCATTCAACAATCAAAAATCATGAATCGTCATTCATCAATCCATTCAGTGAGCGGCGCCTATCGATCATTCGGTTTGATTGACAATTGATGATTGTTGAGGTTTGATTTTTGATTTTGAAGAGAACGCCCCTATTGACGCCCGACCTCCCGTCACTATACTGCGACAAGTTGTCACTCCTCTCTTCCCTTGGAGATAAAGTTAAAAATTTGAAGTTTCATGCACCCTACCCTCCTCATCGTTGACGACGAACGCGCGACCCGCGAGGGGCTGCGTTCGGCCTTGGAGGAGGATTTCGATGTTTATCTCGCCTCCAACAACACCGAGGCCATGTTCATTTTGAAAAACGAGCCCATCGAACTTCTACTCACGGATCTGCGGCTTGGCGGGGATTCGGGGATGGATTTGATCGATGCCGCATCCAAACTCTCCTCTCCACCTACCATCCTGATGATGACTGCCTACGGGTCTGTCGATACCGCGGTTGAGGCGATGCGGCGTGGGGCGTTTCATTTTGTCACCAAACCTCTCAATCTGGACGAAGCGGAAATGCTGCTGAAACGCGCGCTGCGAAGCCGTAACTTGGAAATCGAAAACTTACAGCTCACCCAACAGGTCAAAAAAGGCAGCAGCCTTTCGCGTATCATCGGTAAATCGCCAGAAATCAAACGGGTCACCGATCTCATCGAACAGGTTGCGCCGACCCGTGCTACCGTATTGATCGAGGGAGAATCGGGAACGGGTAAAGAGATCGTTGCACACACGATCCACCAGCTTTCAGGTAGGCCCGCGGCGAAGCTTGTTGTCGTCAACTGCGCAGCACTCTCTCCACAACTGCTCGAGTCCGAACTTTTCGGCCACGAAAAAGGCGCGTTCACCGGAGCCTCACAAAAAAGGATCGGGCGTTTTGAACAAGCCGATGGCGGAACTTTGTTTCTGGATGAAATTGGAGAGATTGATCCCGCGACTCAAGTCAAACTCCTGCGAGCCATATCCGAGCGCACGATAGAACGGGTCGGTTCAAACTCCCCGATCAAGGTCGATGTCAGAGTCATTACTGCGACCAACCGTAACCTGCGCCAGATGGTCGATGCTGGGAAATTTCGAGAAGATCTGTATTTTCGTTTGAATGTCGTGTCTCTTCATATGCCCACCCTGCGTGAGCGGCCCGAGGATATTGTTTTGCTGGCAAATGTGTTTCTCAAAGAATTTGCCGAAGAAAACCAACGTCTCGTCAAGCCGCTCACCGATCAAGCCCTGCAGTTGCTGATATCCTATCCTTGGCCGGGAAATGTCCGTGAGCTCCGCACCACCATCGAGCACGGCGTAGTCATGTCGAATGACGCTCAAATCGACATCAAGCACCTCCCGAGTTTCCTAAATAAGAGTCAGCAAAGTCCTCAACAAAACACCTTCATTACCAATAACAGTCTTGCTGGTCAGGTCGATTTCAACTTGCATCACCTCGAAACCGCAACGATCCGAGGTGCACTAGCCCAAACTCAAGACAACCGTTCTCGAGCGGCCGAGCTTCTTGGAATCAGCCGCCGCACCCTACAACGAAAAATCAAAGAATTAGGCATCTAGATTTAGAAGAAATAATCCCAATCGCATGAAACTTTCCTCAACCATTACTGAATCCGGCACACTGATCAGACGAAGCCTATTTTTGGTCGTTCTTGTTTTGCTCACGCTTGGAAATTTATTCACCTTATTCCGAGGCTTGAGTGCTCCCCACGCGATGGATCAAGCACAGATCGGGCGTGAATTTGCACGTGGCAATGGTTTGATTACTAAAGTGATTCGACCGTTGGATTATGATAAAAACACGGAACATCAAAAACGTGTTATCCCCTTCACCAACTACAAAGATACTTATCACTCTCCGCTCAATCCTCTGCTTCTCTCCGCGATATTTAAAATGATAGGTGCGGATGATGCTAAAAAATGGACGATGTCTGAGAAAGAAATTGTTTTTCCGTTAGATAGAGTCGTCGCGGCAGTATCCACGATTTGTTTTCTACTTTCGATCGGCGTCACTTACTTGCTGGTTCTTAGGATTTTCGATTCAAAAATTGCCGGAGTTACGGCTGTATTGATGTTGTTTTGTCAAACGTTTTGGGACTACTCGCTCAGCGGTTTACCACAGATGTTAATGCTTTTGTTTTTTACATCTGGTATCTATTTCGTATATCGGGCTATTGAAGATTCGAAACAAGGTCACATTCCTGTGACCTCCGCGATCATAGCTGGGGTGTTTTTCACCCTGTTGGCCATGACTCATTATCTCACCGTTTGGATCGCCCTCGGATACATCATCTTCGCTGCCATCGCTTTCCGCCCTCGCGGCGTTGTGAGTGCATCTATCCTCGTGATTTTAATCGTCCCATCGGTATTTGTAATGTTACGCAACTACGGCATTTCAGGAACCCCATTCGGAGCTGCGTTTTACAATCTCTACAACGGCATCGGTGGAGACAAAGAGAGCTTCGCCCTGCGTAGCACAGTCCCGCCAGATCTCATCAACCGTGGTTTCTTTTTTACCATCCTGAGAAACTTCCTCATTCAAACCACCGACATCATTCCGTTCTTGGGAGGAATCATCGTCGCTCCTCTGTTTTTTCTATCGCTACTGCATCCGTTCAAAAGCCCATCCATCGCCACCTTCCGCTGGGCTCTGCTTTGCATGTTCGGCATCTCCGCCCTAGGCCTAGCGTTTTACGGAGTCAACTCCGATAACCTCGACCCCAATCAAACCCACCTTCTCTTTGCACCAATCATGACCGCTTATGGTCTTGCGTTCATTTCCATCCTCTGGAACAAGCTCCCCATCGTGTTCAGCGCACCGATGATACGTAATTTACACCACGTAATCATCGTCATCATTTGTGCACTCCCCTTAATTCTAGCACTGCCTTACCAGATCAAAATTGGCCTCTATCGCAAAGATATCGGTGGTATTCCTCAATGGCCGCCATACTTTGCTCCTGTACAGAACCTCGGTTTGAATAAATGGATATCCGACTCCCAAATCTGTGTCACTGACCAACCATGGGCAACCGCTTGGTATGCCGATCGCATCTCCATTTGGTTGCCACCAACGAGTAAAGATTTCATTGAACTCCAATCAACGGCCGATAGTCTGGAAACTCCCATCGCAGGCATTCTCATTTCGCCATCCTCCCACAGCATGGAGCTCATTTCCAAAGTTTCCGATGAATACAAAGATTTTTATTCACTTGTACTTGATGGACAGGTGCTTGCTGCCACTGGCCAGAACGATAAATACATATCCAGAGAAGATCCGAAAATTAGGGAAATCATGGTTAGATACCCATATTCCTACCCTCTGGTATTCAATGACATGATCTACTATTCCGATCGCACCCTGACCTCTCCGAGTGAGTGAGTAAAACAACTACACCCCAATCATGCCCGCTCGTAAAAAAACATCTGAAAACGCCGATTCCCTCAGCTTCGAAGACGCCCTCGCAAGGATCGAGGAAATTGTCGAGTCGATGGAAAGCGATCAACTCCCGCTGGAAGACCTTGTCACTCAATACGAAAAGGGATCTGTGCTTCTCAAACACTGCGAAAGCGTTTTATCATCCGCCCGCAAGCGAATCGAGTTAATCACTCTTGCAAATCGTGAGGATAGCGGGCAGGAGACCGCCCAATCATCCGCACTTACTGCTCCATCCGAAAATGAGGGAGTTTCCGACGAAAATAATGACATCCGCCTCTTCTGAATCCTCTGACCATCCAAAGCTTGGGCCGATCCTAAAATCGATCCAATCTCCTGAGGATGTAAAAAAACTTTCCGATCAAGACCTCGTCTCGCTCAGTGAGGAAATCCGTAGCACTCTGATAAACTGTCTTTCCGTGACTGGGGGGCACCTAGGCCCGAACCTGGGCGTCGTCGAACTCTGTGTTGCGATGCACAAAGTCTTTTCCACCCCGAAGGATAAATTTGTCTTCGACGTCTCTCACCAAGGATACGTTCATAAAATGCTAACAGGTCGCGCATCGAAAATTAATACGATACGAACCTACAAGGGCTTGAATGGATTCTTGCTGCGCACCGAATCCGAGCATGATTGCTATGGCGCTGGCCACGCAGGAACCTGTCTCTCTGCCTCACTTGGTATGGCTGCTGCTAGGGATCTCAAGGGTGATGATAACCACGTCATTGCTGTTGCAGGTGATGCGGCTTTCACTTGCGGTCCCACGCTCGAGGCACTGAACAACATTTCTGAGACCACCAAAAAATTCATCGTCATCCTCAACGATAACGAATGGTCGATCGATAAAAACGTCGGTGCCATCGCCAGATATTTCAACGCCCTACAAACGCACGCCACCTACTCCTCAGTCCGCACCTCTGCTGCGGACTTTGTGGAACGTGTGCTGGGAAAAGCGGTTAGAAAAATCGCACACCGCGTTGAAGAGGGCGCGAAAAATCTTATTTTTCCCAACGTCCTTTTTGAAAAATTTGGTTTACGCTACTTCGGCCCTATCGATGGTCATAACATTCCCCTCTTGGTCAAAACCTTCGAGCATCTAAAAACGCTAAACGATCCGGTCATCCTCCACATCATCACTGAAAAAGGCCGCGGTTACCAACCTGCGCTCGATAATCCGGGAAAATTTCACGGACTCGGCGCTTACAAAATCGAAGACGGCTCCACCGATACCGTTGCAACTCCTACTTGTTCGGAGATTTTCGGGCAAACGGTAACCAATCTGGCGATCGACGATCCCAAGATCGTTGCCATCACCGCAGCCATGCCAGGCGGAACTAAACTCGATATTTTCAAAAACACTCTGCCAGATCGCTACTTCGATGTTGGCATTGCCGAGGAACATGCTGCGCTCTTTGCCGCAGGACTGGCGACCGAAGGCATCCGTCCGTTTCTTGCAATCTACTCCACTTTCATGCAGCGCGCCTATGACATGATCATTCATGATATCGCTCTGCAAAACCTACCTGTCCGCATGTGCATGGATCGAGGCGGACTCTCTGGTGATGACGGCCCAACGCATCACGGACTCTTTGATATCGGTTACCTCCGTCATGTTCCTAACATCATTCACATGCAACCGAGGAATGAAGCGGAGTTTGTGAGCATGCTGAAATGGATGGCAAGCTACGATCAAGGCCCAACCGCCATTCGCTACCCGCGCGGCATCATAAGCGGTATCCCTCTCGATCAAACCGTTTTTCCCATCGAAATCGGAAAAGGTGAGCTCATCCAAGAAGGTACTGATGTCGCCCTAATCGGACTGGGCACCTTCTTTGATCTGGCTGTCAAAACCAAAGACCTCCTTGAAAAACAAGGTTACTCCGTCAGCTTGGTCAACCCACGTTTCATCAAGCCCCTCGATACCGCCCTGCTTGAAAAAGTTGCATGCAAGGTAAAAGTCGTCTGCACCTTTGAAGATCACGT
>JBILAN010000071.1:0-12748 GCA_044354135.1 Luteolibacter sp. | reverse complement strand
CCCCAAGTACGGCAGGGGCTCCGATAGTAATCCCGCCTTTGGTAAAGAAGTCGCGTGACTTCTCGTCCGAACATCCAACAAGCGCAATAGCGGCCAGAATCAGTATAGCTTTCATAATCTGTTTTATACTATGTGTATAACGTAGAGCTCCTGCACGAATAAAATTTGAGGTAGTCATGACTTACGGGTTTGAGGTCTGGTTACAGAAAATCATCCCAACGTGACGGCCGGTAACGGCTGCGTGGCGAAGCTTGTTTGGCTTGGTTATTCTCGTAAGGCATTCTTGAGCTCAGCATCGCATCTTGGGCAAAAGCTCACCTTCTCACGGTCCTTATGAATATCTGTGAGCTTCTCAGAGTAGATCCATGGTGTGTGCATCGGATATTGTTTGGCAACACGAATGTAGGATCTAGTTGGATCAGCTAGGACATCCTGACTGATTTTATAGGCGGTTCGTGTTTGCAAGGCATTACCATGCTTGGGGCAAAATTCACTCGTTGGGTGTTCTACCGAAGTGCAGCCTGAGGAGACAAGCAGTGACACGATGAAAAGTGAAGATGCGATGCGTATGTATTGATTCATCATACCGTGGATTCATTCTTATGTTTGATGTGCGACCACTGGCGTGGTTGATAGTCAGAATTAGCAGAAAGCATGCGATGAGACTTTTCATTTGATGAGGCGAACAGTGTTGAACGAACGGCTGGGTTAGGGGAATGTTATACGATCGGTCGTGTAACACCTACAAATCGGACCCTGAAGGCTACATTTCTTCCTTCGCTTTGATTTAATATTTTCTAATCTCTTTGTGATTAGACGCCAGGCTGGAAAATGACCCGAGGTGTTAAACCATAGTGGGAGGCTGGAATCCTCCCGAACGGCCTAGGGCTGGAATCCCCAGCTACGGTTACAAACTCCGCTCGCGAATTTCTGTTAGCAAATCATCGATGAACTGTTGAGTCGTCTTCGTGATCGGTTCTTCCTGACCGCGGACTCGCAGAGAAACGGTTCCTTCTTCGATTTCTTTCACGCCGAGGATGACCATATTCGGAATACGTTCCATGCGAGCGTTACGGATTTTCGCGCCGACTTTATCCGCCGTGCGATCGACCGTGACGCGGACGCCGAGGTCGGCGAGTTTTGCGGCGAGTTCTTCTCCCGCTTCGAGAGTCTTTTCGGAAATCGGCAGGATGCGGACTTGTTCGGGTGAGAGCCAAGTTGGGAACTTGCCTTCGAAATGTTCGATGAGCAGGCCGGTGAAGCGCTCCAACGAACCGAAAGGTGCGCGGTGGATCATGACCGGGATGTGGGGTTTGTTGTCCTCACCGACGTAGGAGAGTTTGAATCTAACAGGAAGGTTGTAATCAACCTGCACCGTGCCGAGCTGCCAGTCGCGACCGATGACGTCTTTAACGACGAAGTCGATCTTCGGTCCGTAGAACGCAGCCTCGCCGATTTCCTCGGTGTATTCGACGCCGAGGTGGATGACTGCCTCGCGAAGTGCGGCTTCCGCCTTGTCCCAGTTTTCCGATGAGCCGACGTATTTGTCGCTTTCCGGATCACGCAGCGAGAGACGGACTCGGTAGTCGTTCATGCCGAGCGTGCGGAGCACTTTTTTCACGAGGTCGAGGCAGCCTTTGACTTCGGACTCCACCTGATCCGGTGTGCAGAAAAGATGGGCGTCGTCCTGGGTGAAACCACGCACGCGGGTCATGCCGCCGAGTTCGCCGGATTGTTCCCAACGATAAACCGTCCCGAATTCCGCAAGTCTAACAGGAAGGTCGCGGTAGGAATGATGATCGCTCGCGAAAATCTTGATGTGATGCGGGCAGTTCATCGGTTTGAGCAAGTAACCCTCGTAGGTTCCTTGTTCGAGACCGTTGATCAAGGTCGCGCAGGTTGCGTCTTCGTCAGCGAGTTTTTCCAAGGTGTCGCGCTCGGCGATCGGAGCGAATTGGCTTTCCTGATAGTATGGGAAATGCCCGGAGGTACGATAGAGATCGAGCTTGCCGATGTGTGGGGTGAAGACTTGCGAGTAACCCTGCTTGTCGAGTTCTGCAGTGATGAATTCCTGCAACGCGCGGCGGATGAGTGCACCTTTCGGTTTCCACAAAATCAAACCTTGGCCAACCGCTTCATCGATGTGGAAGAGTCCCAGCTCACGACCGAGGCGACGGTGATCGCGTTTTTTCGCTTCTTCCAACCGAACGAGATGTTGTTCAAGTTCTTCCTTGTTTTCAAAAGCGGTTCCGTAAAGGCGTTGGAGCTGGCCTTTGGATTCGTCGCCCATGTAGAACGATGACGAAACCGACATGAGTTTCACGTTCTTGCACTTCGAGGTGTAGCCGACGTGCGGGCCGGCGCAGAGATCGATGAACTCGCCGTTTTGGAAACAGGAAATTTGTTCGCCCTCGGGAATCTTATCGATGAGGTCGAGCTTGAAACGGGACGGATTGCCCGGGCGTTCGGTGAGTCCGCCGAGTCGGCCGGACTCCGCCATGGCTTTGGCTTCTTCGCGGGAGATCGCCTTGTATTCGAACTTCTGGTTTTCCTTGGCGATTTTCTTCATCTCCGACTCGATTTTCTCGAAATCATCCGGAGTGATGCGGTGCTGCATTTCGAAATCGTAATAGAAACCGTTTTCGATCGGCGGACCGTAAGCGAACTGCGCATCCGGCCAGATCCTTAGAATGGCAGTGGCCATCACGTGTGCGGCGGAGTGGCGCACGCGCTCGAGGTCGGTCATCTGGTGGCGTTCTTCTAAAGTCTTACGGTCGGACATGGGGCGGCTTTTGAAGCAGGGATGGGGAAGAAAGTCAATGGTGCGGAGTTAGAATGATTAGCCGATAAAGACCCCAAATTCTACAATTTTATCATCCTAAACCAAGTAAGCTTTCCTATCGACTTTTACAATTCTTGTCACAGCTGGGACAAGGATTGCAAAAAATGGAGTGATGGATTCTCTGAGGTGTCCTTTTTTGGATGGTTGGTTGGTGGCGGTATGGGTCGACGAGGAAAGGTCGATTTTGTATCTTCCCATTGGACGAATCACGGAATCTGTGAAATTAAGGCGTCGACATGACATTGCTTACGATCGTTTTATTAATTGCAGGATTGGTTCTGCTGGTTTTTTCGGCGGATTGGCTGGTTAAAGGTGCCTCGAAAATCGCCACTGCGGTGGGGATTTCACCTTTGGTGGTGGGCTTGACCGTGGTGGCTTATGGAACGAGCGCCCCTGAACTCTCGGTTTCGGTGATGTCGGCTTTTGCGGGCCAAGCCGATCTGGCGCTTGGAAACGTGGTGGGTAGCAATATTTTCAACGTGCTCTTCATCTTGGGTATCTCCGCGCTGATCACTCCATTGGTGGTAAATCAGCAATTGATTCGCTTCGATGTGCCCGTGATGATTGGCGTTTCCTTCCTTCTTCTCGCACTCTGCTGGGACATGAGCATCAGCCGCGCCGATGGGATTTTGCTGTTTGCTCTGGCGATCGCTTACACGGTGTTTCTCATCCGTATGTCGAAAAAGGAAACCAATGCCATGGTCTTGACTGAGTATGAACAAGAATTTGGGAAAAAACCCGGTAAGCCTGAGTGGCTCAAAAGCATTTCTCTCATTGTTATTGGTTTGGCTGGCTTGATCATCGGTTCCAAATGGTTGGTCGATGGGGCAGTGGAAATCGCACGCTATTTCGGAGTTTCAGAACTCATCATCGGTTTGACGATTGTTTCCGCAGGAACCTCACTTCCTGAGGTGGCTACTTCAGTTGTTGCTGCCCTCAAAGGTGAGCGTGATATTGCTGTCGGAAACGTCGTGGGTAGTAACATTTTCAACATCGTCACTGTGTTGGGTCTATCTTCGATCATTGCACCCAACGGAATCGCCGTGCCGCATGCGGCCCTAATTTTTGACATTCCTGTCATGATCGCGGTCGCTCTCTCCGCGCTACCAATCTTTTTCATCGGCTACAAGATCGGCCGTCCCGGTGCGATATTCTTCCTTAGCTTCTACGTGGCGTATGTTCTTTATCTCATCCTTGGGGCTACAAAATCCGCCGCTTTCCCGCTGTATCATCAAGTCATGGTCCATTATGTGGCGCCTGTCTCGGGATTGATCCTGCTCGGAGTCTTATACAAGGCCTTCAAACAACCCAAAATCATCGCCTAGACATTTCCCCGAAGTTGTTTAAGTTCCCTTACTCCGTTTGTTCTCCCACGGTAATTAATCATCATGTCAGATCCTGAAAATAACACGCCTCCGCCAAATAACGCCAACCGCCCTTCAGGTGATGGCAATTCATTTAATTGGCGTGGTCTCGCGCTGTTTGGTCTCGCTGCAGTCATTCTTGGCGCTGCTTTATTTAGTTCAAAATCAAGCGGAAAGGCAGCTCCTTTGAAATATTCGGAGTTTCGTCAAAAACTCGATCAGGGTTTGGTAGTTTTGGATGATCCTAATCGCCCACTTAAAGTTGTTACCAGCGATTCTGCTTATGATGCGACGATCACCGGTTGGGTGAATCCAGCTCTGGTTGAACCCAAGAATGAGGATAAAAAAATCGAAACCAGCTATTTCAAAGTTTCCGTGAATTTGGATCTTCAAGGCGCTGAGATTCGCGAGTTGCTTGGTAACAATATACGGATGGAAACAAAGGTTCCTGAGTTAACCGCACCGAATACTCCTTTTGTTGAACTCACTCTTGCCGATTTCCGCAAGGCTCTTGCCTCCGGTGAAATCAAAACCGACGACGCGACACTTCCGCTTCAGATCGTTGAATTGGAAAATCAACCTAGCGCTTTTATTTTCGGTAAACGCGATGTGGTCACAAACATGGTCAAGCCTATCGACAAGGCAGGAAAGCCTCTTCTTGCTGAGCAATTTAAAGTAAGCGTGTCTTCATCGATTCTAGGTGATGAACTCCGTGACTTACTAAAAGACAAAGCTCAATATGTTCGCGAATCAGATTATCTCAGTCGCGCAATTTTCACCTTCTTGCCGTTTCTTCTTATTATTTTGCTTTTGTTTTTCTTGTTCCGTCAGCAAATGAAATCCGCTGGAAAAGGCGCGATGTCGTTTGGGAAATCCAAGGCGCGTCTGCTCACGATGGATCGCAACAAAGTGACCTTTAAAGATGTCGCTGGTATCCAAGAAGCGAAGGAAGAACTCTTCGAAATCGTTGATTTCCTACGCGATCCGAAAAAATTCCAACGCCTCGGAGGATCCATTCCGAAAGGCGTGCTGATGGTCGGTTCCCCGGGAACAGGCAAAACCTTGCTTGCTCGCGCTATCGCAGGAGAGGCCGATGTTCCGTTCTTCTCCATTTCCGGTTCGGACTTTGTCGAAATGTTCGTCGGTGTTGGCGCATCCCGCGTTCGCGACATGTTCGAACAAGGCAAAAAACACGCGCCTTGTTTGATTTTTATCGATGAGATTGATGCCGTCGGTCGCCACCGCGGACACGGCATGGGTGGTGGACACGATGAGCGTGAACAAACGCTCAACCAACTTCTCGTCGAGATGGACGGCTTTGATACCCAGGAAGGTGTCATCATCATCGCCGCAACCAACCGTCCGGATGTGTTAGATCCCGCACTGCTTCGCCCGGGTCGCTTCGATCGCCAAGTCACGGTTTCTCTCCCAGATGTGAACGGACGCGAGGAAATCCTCCGCGTGCATGTGAAAAAGATCAAACTTGCTGCCGGTGTCGATCTCTCAACAATCGCCCGTGGCACTCCAGGTTTCTCTGGAGCGGAACTCGCAAACTTGGTGAACGAGTCCGCTCTGTTGGCTGCTAGAAAAGGTCTCAGTGCAGTGACTCTAGCAGAAATGGAAGAGGCCCGCGACAAGGTCCGTTGGGGACGCGAGCGCCGCTCGCTCGCGATGTCCGATAAGGAAAAAATCGGCACCGCATGGCACGAGGCAGGTCACGCTTACCTCAACATGGTTCTGCCGCACACCCATCCGTTGCACAAAGTCACCATCATCCCACGTGGTCCTTTCTTGGGTGCGACCATGTTCCTTCCGGATGGTGATAAATATTCGACCCAGAAAAAAGAAGCGCTCGCGAACTTGATCGTCACCATGGGCGGCCGCATCGCGGAAGGTTTCCATTCCGATGATATTTCCAACGGCGCATCCGGAGATATCCGTCAAGCCACCTCGCTGGCCAGAAATATGGTCTGCGAATGGGGTATGTCGGACAAACTCGGTATGGTCGAATACGGGGAGGGCTCCAGTCCGGTATTCCTTGCGCGCGATATGAACAAGAGCCGTAACTATTCCGAGGAAACAGCGATGGTTATCGATGCGGAAATCAAAAAATTCATCGATGATGCTTTCAACGAAGCAGAGCGAATCCTTAAGGAAAATCGCGATACGGTTGAAAAAATCGCACTGGCTCTGCTTGAGTATGAAACCCTCGATGCTTCGCATCTGCAGGACATCATCGATCACGGTGAAATGCGCAACCCGCCTACCGCGCCAAAACCACCACCGGTTCCTGAAGAACTCTCCAAACAATCAGCATCAAAAAAACCTCAAGAGGGCAAATCCGAGGATAACGGTCCTCTTCCCGGAGTGATTGGCGCTACAGCTTGATTTGCTAATCATATATAATCCAACCGAAAAATCCGCTACAACGATACAGTCGTGGCGGATTTCTCATTTTTTCCTCAACGATTGATGGAAATTTTATCAATCTTGCGTATCTCTACTGAGTTTACCAAATCATGCGGCGATCTATTATTGGTATTATCTTAATTATATCTCTCAGTCATTCTCTGAGTGCTGAGATCGATTTTTCGCGTGAAATCCGCCCATTGCTCAATAAACACTGCACAGCTTGTCATGGTGGAGTGAAAGAGGCGGGGGAGGTGTCGTTCATTTATCGAGATCTGGCATTAGGAAAAGGGGAGTCTGGTAAGCCTGTCATCGTTCCCGGAAATCCAGATGCATCGGAAATGATCAAACGCATCGAGTCGAAAGATCCCGATGAGATCATGCCGAAACCCGAGCACGGTCAACCGCTTCCGAAACATGAAGTTGAGCTTCTACGTCAATGGATCAAAGAAGGTGCAAATTGGGGCGAGCATTGGTCTTTCGTCGCTCCTCGTGAATATCCACTTCCTGCCGTTAAACAAAAAGATTGGGCTAAAAGCGATCTGGATCAGTTTATTCTCGCGCGTCTCGAAAAAGAAAATCTCAAACCTTCAAAGCCCGCTACTCCAGAAGCATGGTTGCGCCGTGCTTCATTTGATCTCACCGGCCTGACTCCCACGCTTGAGGAGCTTGATGCATTTCAAAAGGCTGCTGCAGTCAACTTCGATGCAGCTATCGCAGTTGAAACCGACCGACTACTCGCTTCTCCGCGCCTCGGTGAGCGCTGGGCTTCGGTTTGGCAAGATCTCGCACGTTACGCCGATACCAAGGGCTACGCCGATGATGGCCGTCGCCAAGTTTGGAAATACCGCGACTGGCTCATCAATGCGTTCAACCGCGATCTGCCATTCGATCAATTCACCATCGAACAAATCGCTGGCGATCTCATACCTAATGCGACTCTCGAACAAAAAATTGCACCGACCTTTCATCGCCTCACACAAGTAAACAACGAAGGCGGAACCGATGATGAAGAATTCCGTGTTGCAGCGGTGATGGATCGAATGAATACCACTTGGGAAACTTGGATGGGTGTGAGCTTCGGTTGTGTTCAATGTCATTCTCATCCTTACGATCCGATCCGCCATAAGGAGTATTACTCGTTCATGGAGTTCTTTAACCAAAGCCAAGACGCAGATATTGGGGAAGACCAGCCCCTGATGCCAGTGCCTAATGATGTGGCGAAGTATCAAGAATCCAACCAACTTCAAAACGCCATTCTCGCCGCAGAAAAGAAACTTTTCACGATTCGTAAGCAAATCAATACCTCTTCAACTTGGCAGCCTCCAACATCAATGACTGCCACGGCGAAAAAGGCCAAACTGACGATTTCCAAAGAGAATGATATTTCTGAATTTCGTGCGGATCCAAATGCTGCTGCGGGTGCGGAATATTTCCTGACTTTCTCATCTGCATTGAAAACACTCACGGCTTTGCGTCTGGAGTTGCTTCCCTTGGATGTTAAAAAAGCAAAGCACACACCTGAATGGGGAGGAATCATCCGTAAGATTCAATTAGAGACGGTGGATTCATTGGGTAAGGTTACGCCTATTCCATTTTACGAAGGTATTGCCGATGAAGCTCATCCCATGTTTGATCCAAATCTATCCATCAAAGGCGACGAACGCGCATGGGGAACTTATTCGAAAATTAACAAGCCTCGTTACGCAGATTTTGTATTGGAAAAACCTCTCGAACTATCAGCTGATACTCAATTGCGAGTCACAATTAGTAATGGATTTATCTATTCAGCAAGTTTTCCGATGATTGCTAAACGTGGTCGTATTTTTCTAACAGATAAACCTGAATGGATCACGCATCGTGAACTTCCTGAAGTGATAGATTCGAAAAAGCAGCTCACAGATAACGCAGCTAGACTTAAATCTATCCCATCCACCACCGTTCCGCAAATGGTGGAGCTCGATCCCGCACATCAGCGCGCCACGCATGTTTTTCAACGCGGCAATTGGCTGGATAAAGGTGACTTCATAGCAGAGGCAAATGTTCCAGTATTGTTTCCACCTCTTAAAAAATCAGGTGAAAGAGCCAGCCGCCTTGATCTCGCACATTGGATCGCTTCTCCTGAAAACCCACTCACTGCTCGAGTCGCCGTCAATCGCCTTTGGCTAGAGCTTTTTGGAACAGGCATCGTCCCCACACCAGAAGATTTTGGGTCTGCTGGTGAACCACCCACTCATCCAGAATTATTGGATTATCTCACGATCCGCTTCACCAAAGATTTCAAGTGGAGCATGAAATCCATGCTGCGCGAGATCGTCACCAGCGCAAGTTACCGCCAAGATTCCAAGGTGTCAGTTGAATTGGCCGATCGAGATGCCGACAATCGCCTCATCGCCCGTGGTCCGCGCCAACGCCTTACGGCTGAAATGATGCGTGATCACGCTCTGACTGTCTCAGGCCTCATCAGCCACAAGATCGGTGGCGAACCGATCCATCCTCCGCTTCCTCCAGGTGTCTGGCAGCCGTTTGTCAAAGATACATGGAAGACCCCACCTCCGGGCGATCCAGAGCGTTATCGTCGTGCGGTTTATATCTACTACAAACGCGGCCTGCAATATCCTCTGTTCGGTTCCTTCGATGCGCCATTACGCGATCTGTGCTCCAAACGCCGACTTGTCTCGAACACACCTCTGCAAGCCCTCACGGTGCTCAATGATGAGGCTTTTCACGAAGCTGCGAAATCACTTTCAACTCGCATGGTTGCTTCGTCGAAATCGATCAATGAACGCATTGCCTATGGCTACCGCATTACCACCTCTCGCAGTATCACGGAAGACCGCGCAAAAGAACTTGCGGGTCTCTATCAGCACCTCGTTACAGAATACACTGCGAATCAAGTGGAGATGAAAAAGCTCGGTGCCACTCCCGAAGATGCCGCGCTTGCAGTGCTCGCTTCCGTTCTACTCAATCTCGACGAATCCTTTATCCGATAATGCCATGAACGTATTTCAACATATTGCCCAAGAAGAGCTTCGCCATGTCACCCGCAGACATTTTCTCAAAGAATCTGCATTTGGTCTGGGTACGCTTTGGTTAGGTAGCAACACTCTTTCCGCTGCCACAGGTGGTGTGGTTCAACAGGATGTGACCAAACCTCTCGATTCTCGCGCTCCGTCTTTTGCGCCTAAAGCGAAACGCATCATCTTTCTTCACATGGCGGGTGCGCCCAGCCAATTCGAGCTCTTCGATCACAAACCCGTTCTTCAGCAATATAATGGCAGAGAATGCCCTGCGGAATATCTCGAGGGTCAACGCTTTGCTTTCATCCAAGGTGTGCCACAATTGTTAGGTCCTCAGTTTGATTTTAAACAACATGGCCAATCTGGCGCATGGATTTCGGATCGACTTCCATCACTTCATAAGCATGCGGATAAATTGTGCTTCATCAAATCCATGGTGACGGATCAGTTTAACCATGCGCCCGCAAAACTTATGATGCACACTGGTCAAGCAAACCTCGGACATCCGTCTATGGGCGCATGGCTTACTTGGGGGCTAGGTACGGAAAATCAAAACCTCCCCGGTTACATGGTCTTGCTCTCTGGTGGTCGACCACCTCGTGCTGGTGCGGCCCTATGGTCCACAGGTTATTTACCTACGGTCTATCAAGGTGTGCAGTGCCGCTCTGGGGCCGATCCTATTCTCAATGCTGCCAACCCTCCTGGCCTGACTCGTGATATTCGACGTGCCGCACTGGATTCTATGAATCGTCTCAATACCCGCACTCATGAGGAAATCGGCGACCCCGAAACCGTCACCCGTATTTCTCAATATGAAATGGCTTATCGTATGCAGGTTTCCGTTCCTGAAATCATGACGATCAAGGACGAACCTAAACCCGTTCTTGATATGTATGGAGCGGTGCCTGGAAAAACCTCTTTTGCCAACAATTGCCTGCTTGCCAGAAAACTCGCTGAAAACGGCGTGCGCTATATTCAGCTTTTCGACTGGGGCTGGGATACCCACGGGTCAAGCGCAAGCGAATCGCTCAAAGATGGTTTCGTGAAAAAATGTAAAGACATCGATCAAGCCATCGGCGCTCTTTTGAGCGATCTCGAAATGCGCGGCATGTTAGAAGATACTTTGGTTGTTTGGGGTGGAGAATTTGGTCGAACTCCGATGCAGGAAAATCGTGGTGGAGGAACTGCTAACGCATTCGTCGGCCGTGATCATAACCCGAACGCATTCACGATCTGGATGGCCGGCGGTGGTATCAAACCCGGCGTCACCTACGGAGAAACCGACGAACTCGGCTACCGCGTCGCGAAAAATCCCGTTCATGTCCGCGACTTCCATGCAACAATCCTTCACCTCTTCGGATTCGATCACCACAAACTATCTTTCCCATTCCAAGGCCTCAACCAAAAACTCACCGGAGTTAAACCCGCGAAGATCGTGAAAGGAATTCTGGCTTGAATTTTAAATTCATAATTATGTCACAATTACATAACCTTATTTTCATATCGCTCGCATCATACGTCTTTGCTGCTGCACAGGAAGCCCCACGCATGAATATCGTTTTGCTTTATGCGGATGATCTCGGTTACGGCGATCTAGGTTGTTTCAATTCAAAATCAAAAATACCTACTCCAAATCTCGATCGCCTCGCGAGTGAAGGCTTACGATTTACCGATGCGCATAGCTCGTCTGGTATCTGCACACCTTCTCGTTACGCGATGCTTACGGGTCGGCATCATTGGCGGGATTTTCATGGGATTGATAGCGGTTTTGATAAGTCTTTTTTCAAACAAGGTCAGTTAACGATTCAAGAGATGTTGCAGAAAAAAGGTTACACCACTGCATGCATCGGGAAATGGCATTTGGGTTGGGACTGGGATTCGATCCGTCTTCCTGATACGGATAAAAAATCGAAGAGTCATAAAGATTTCGATTGGTCGAAGCCGTTTCGTGGTGGTCCGTTGGATCATGGGTTTGATCATTATTTCGGAGACAACGTGATCAACTTCCCGCCTTACGCATGGATTGAAAATGATCGATTTCTAACTGTTCCAGACATTACTTTCAAAAAAACTCCGCAAAACACCAAAGAGGGAAGCTGGGAATGTCGTGAGGGTCCGGGAAGATCCGATTGGGATTTTTATCAGGTTTTGCCAACTCTAACAAAAAAAGGTGTGGACTACATTCATTCACGCAAAGGCAAGATTGAACCATTTTTTCTCTACTTTCCTCTGCCATCGCCACACGCACCGATCGTCCCGAATGAGGAGTTCGATGGAAAATCCAAAGCTGGTGCCTACGGTGATTTCGTGGTTCAGACCGACGACGCATGTGGAAAAATTCTCAACGCCTTGCGCGAGTCTGGACTCGATTCTAACACGATTGTCATCTTCTCGGCAGACAACGGTCCGGAAAACTATGCTTATGCGCGTGATGAAAAATTTGATCATTGGTCGGCCTATCCCTTGCGTGGTTTGAAGCGAGACATCTACGAAGGTGGCCATCGTGTGCCTACGATGATCAAGTGGCCGGGCGTTACTAAGCCAGGCGCCGTGACCGACGCGCTCTTCGCTCAGATCGATCTCATGGCAACATTCGCGAACTATCTGGGCCAAGAACTCCCAAAAAACTCTGCCGAGGATTCGCATGACTTTTTACCTTATCTCAAAGGTGAATCAAAAGCATTACCGCGCACCACGATGGTGCATAACACTTTTAAGGATCAATATGCGATCCGTGATGGCGATTGGGTGTTGATCGATGCTAAGACGGGAGTCGCCCGACAGCCATCCGCAGAGTGGCTTAAGAAGCACGATGTCCCTGCTTACAACAATCAAGCGGTCGGCCTTTACAACATTCGTGAGGACATCGGCCAAAAATACAACCTTGCAGAGAAGCATCCGGAAAAGGTCAAAGAGCTGCAGGCCTTGCTTAAAAAAATCCGAGATCAAGGCTATTCAGCGCCACGCCTTGCCAAGTAAACGGGCAAGTATTCAGAAATCTGGGCAGGGCGGGCTAAATTTAACCGCAGATGGACAGGATGAACGCAGATCAAGAGGATTAGATGACGGTGTTCTCTGGTAAAATACCCTCACTAAATTCCTTATCTCTTCTT
>JBILAN010000018.1:0-40598 GCA_044354135.1 Luteolibacter sp. | reverse complement strand
CCGCGGTGGAGAATTTTCTATTTCTGCCGATGTTAGAAATCCGCAAGCGGATGAAGGTTTTCAGCGAAGGAATTGCGCTAGGGAGTGAAGATTATGTGAAAGGAATGGCTGCGAGGTATCAGGCACAATTTGAAAGGCAGAAGGAACGAAGTCCGAAGCCATTGAAAACCGCAAGCGGGAAAAAATCAGGATCGATTTTTGTGATGCGAAGAAGCTGAACGAAGCTTGAGATATGCTGCGATGGCTATTTTGTTAGTTGCTAATGAATTTCAAAACATTGCCTCATGGCTAAGGAGTCTTGTGTATTCTATCTCTTCGTCTTCCGACTTTACTACAACGCTTTAATAGCATCCATAATGCGATCTGTTAGTTTCTCGTATCCAGCTTTGTTTGAGTATGTTTTGAATTCCTCAGGGGAAAGGATTATGGGCTTGCCGACTTTCACGGTGATTCTGGTAAAGCTCATTTTGCCGGACCCCCGGGGAAGGGCTTTGTCGGCACCGAAGATGCGGACGGGCTGGATGGGAACTCCGGCTTTCGCGGCGATCATGCCTATGCCAGCAGCAGCTGGTCCGATTTCACCATCCAGAGTTCGTGCGCCTTCGGGGAAAACCAACACGCGCCAACCTTCCTTCAGATTACGGATCACGGTTTTCATCGAGCTCATGTCTGGTTTCTCCTGATCGATGGGGATGGCGTTCCATTGAGGGTAAAGCCATTTTCCCAAACCTGTAAAAAGGGTTTTGCGCGCGAAGAAAACCATTTCCGTTTGATAGAGATTTCCAATCAATGGAGGATCGAGGTAGCTTTGATGATTGGATGCAACTAATACCGGACCTGAGAGGATCAAGTTTTCCTGTCCGATGATTCGCAGACCGAAAAAGCTGCGGTATGCGGCACCGAACAGCAACCAGCCAAACCAATAGATCCAGCGCATCATTTTTTTTGGCTCTTCGCTTTCGTCGAAGTTTGCTACCTGCGGCATGGGGAAACCTTGTTTGCGCAGAATGTCGATTGCGGCTTCGATCGCTTCTTCGATGGAGAGTTTGGATGTATCCAACACCGTCGCACCGTCGGCAATTTTTAGAGGAGCAGTTTTACGTGAGCTGTCGGCCGCATCACGTTTTGCGACCGAATCTTCCTCTCCGTCACCGAAGCGGCGGCGGTTGCGGACTTCCGGATCGGCATCGATGTAAATTTTAAATGGAGTTTCTGGAAATACCACAGAGCCGATATCACGCCCTTCCATGACCACGTGAGTGCGGTTCAGGTAGTCGCGTTGCAGGGCAACCAGTTTCTCGCGGACTTCTGGAATGGCGGAAACGGCAGAGACATTGTCGTTGATCTCGGGGTTGCGGAGATATGGTTCGGGATTCACGCCGTCGATAAGAATTGTCGAGATCAAGCCATCATCTCCGCAAGTGATTTCGATTTCATTCAATAAAGATAAAATGACGGGAGTATTTCTGGGGTCGATACCTTCGGAAAGAATTTTCCATGTCACCGCGCGATACATTGCGCCTGAGTTCACCATGATAATTCCAAGCCGGCTTGCGATCGCACGAGCCATGGTGCTTTTTCCCGAGGCGGCCGGGCCGTCGATGGCAATGGCGTGAAAACTCATTTGAAAACAATCGGAAGGGTGAAATCTCCGGCCTTGGTTTTCTCATGGAGAATCGCATCGAGGTGATGGGAGAAACCCGGATACGAAGTGTTGATGCAATCCGTCCCGCGCACGATCGTTTCTCCTTTGGCAAAAAGTCCGGCAACAGAGAACGCCATGGCGATACGGTGATCGCCGTGGGATTCTATTTCCGCTGCGTGCAGGGGCTTGCCGCCATGAATGATCATACCGTCTTCGAGTTCTTCGACATCGACACCCATTTTACGCAGGCTCTCCACCGTGGTGGTGATACGATCGGTTTCTTTGACGCGCAGTTCGCGCGCGCCGCGGATTTGGGTTTCACCCGACGCAAGTGCGGCTGCAACGGCGATGACGGGAATTTCATCGATCAGGTTTGGAATTTCCTCAGGCAACAAGGTCGTGCCTTTCAGGGCGGCGCCGTGGATTTCGATGTTACCGATCGGTTCGCCATCGGAGGAGTGAGAATTTTCTGTTAGGTGGGCGCCCATTCGTGAAAGGACTTTCAAAATGGCGGTCCGTGTCGGGTTCAGGCCGACGTCTTTGAGTAACAAGCGTGAGCCCGGCATCGCGGCTGCTGCGACTAACCAGAAGGCAGCTGATGAAATGTCGCCGGGAACTTTGATGTCGCAGGACTCAGGCATCTGGCCGCCGCTCACGGAAATTTTGTTTTCGACGGTTTTGCAGGATAGTTTGAACGCCGCCATCATGCGCTCGGTGTGATCGCGGGTGACAGAGGGTTGGGTGACCGAAGTAATACCTTTGGCGAAAAGCCCGGCGATAAGTATCGCACTTTTCACCTGAGCGGATGCCATCGGCATTTCGTAATCGATGGGATGAAGTTCGGCCCCGTGAATTCTTAGAGGCGCGCATCCCGGCTTTTCCCCAAGTGTTTTAAGTTTCGCACCCATTTCTGCAAGTGGTATGGTGATGCGTCCCATGGGGCGGGATGATAACGAAGCATCGCCGAAAAGTTCCGAAGTGAATTTCTGGCCAGCGAGCAATCCAGCTAATAAGCGCATTCCGGTTCCGGAGTTTCCACAATCGATAGGGGATTCCGGCGGGGTGAGTTCCATGGATTTTCCATGGATGCGAAGTTTGATCGGGCCGTAATTTTCGAGTTCCTCCAGGACTTCGAAATGCGCACCAAGCGAACGCATGGCTTTGAGGGTGTTGAGGCAGTCTTCACTGGGCAAAAAATTGGAAATTTCACAAACCCCATTCGAAAGTCCGCCGAAAATTGCAGCACGGTGAGAAATGCTTTTGTCACCTGGAACGCTGAACTCAGCATTTAGCGAGGAGATGGATTTGACGCGTAATGAGGACATATCGGAAGTTGAATCTATTTCAGTTCATCGCGGAGATGCTTCGCGCAAACCAGCCATTGACGAGTTGCTTCTAGGTCGCCCGACTCCAGTGAAGCAAGGATTTCATGAAGTTGGGCGATGTTATCCCGTATTCCGGCTATCACGGCATCGCGGTTTTCTGTCAAAATTTCCGCCCACATATCGGGATTTCCTGAGGCGACTCGGGTCGTGTCTTTCAATCCACCGCCAGAGAGCTCGCCGTATGGAGCGCATGACCCAAGTGCGCTCAATGCTGTAGCTGCTGCGGTGATGTGCGGTAAATGACTAATCCGAGCGACAATGCGATCGTGCTCGGCTGCTGTGAACCAACGTGTGCGGCAGCCCAGATCCGCCCAAAATTTTTCTAAGTCCTCAACTAATTGCTCGGATGCGTTGGAATCATTGGTGAGCAAGCACGCGGCATTCTGGAAGAGATCAGCTCTAGCGGCCATTAATCCGTTTTTTTCCGAACCTGCCATCGGATGGCTGCCGATGAATGCATTTCCACTTTTAGTTAAAATATCTGCGAGTTGTAGATGTGGCGTTTGTTTGACCGATCCCACATCGGTAACCAAACAGTTCGATGGAAGACCCGCATCGACGGCAGCGGCGAGCAGGTTGGGCATTGCGCCGACAGGAACGGCGAGAATTAGCAAATCGCAATTTGCAACAGCGACTGTTAGATCCGAAGTCACTCCGCGGAATCCAGCAAGGCGAGCACCTTCTAACATTTCTAATCTGCGAAACCATAGACGCACATCCCTTGAATCTTGTAAAGCAAGAGCGATCGACCCACCAAGTAGGCCGCCACCAAGGATGCTAATTTTTTGAAATTTCTGGCTCATAAAAAAACCGGGTCCATGGGCATGGACCCGGCTATAAATTCATTATCATATGCCGTTCAAATCCAAGAGTTATGGCACGCGGAAATATTTTTTCTCTGTCGGAGGATATGTGGTATCTTGCACCAATGTGCCACTGGCAATACCTCGAACGTCTAACAGTTTGTTATTGTAAGGACTGAAAACGAAACCCTCTTTGCCAGGAACTGGGGTGCCGAATGGGTAGTCGCTTTTGGTTTTGATAGTTGGCGGCTCGACAACCGTGTTTTGTGTCTGGTTGGTCGGAGGAGTTTCTTGGCGGGTCAACTCGGCTTGTTTCTCCAACTCTTGCTGTCTGAGTAACTCGCGTTGTTTTTCAATCTCCTGTTGATCTGCGGTTGTGAGGGTCGTGTTGGTACCTTCACTCGATTTTTTGGGTTTATCCTGTGGAATCGGGAAGCAGGAAACTAAAGAGAAGCAGCTAATCAGCGGCAGGGTGAGGAAAAGATGAAATTTCATGATGGAAGGAATGATTTGAGGGATTGATACTTTGTAGGTCAAAGCGTTGCTGTGCCAAGTATGAATAGCTTCAGCCTGTCGTCAAGCAGGCTCCCAGCACAGTTTCAAAATTTTAGATACGGAATTATTAGGAATTTTTCGTCTGACTGGCGAGCATAGGTGCCCCAGTCATCGGATCGTCCAGTATCGCTCTACCTCCATATTGGAGCCAACGATAGGCGACAATCCACATCAGATATATCAGTGGGTAAGCAAATAATAGGCCGACGATCATTGCGATACATCCGGCAATCGTGATTCCAAACATGAATAAGAGGATCAGAAATAATTCCACGCGCTTATTTTGGGTGATTCGTGAACTATATTTGAAGGCTTCAATGACCCCCATATTTCTATCGACGATTGCAGGCTGTGCCATCCCAAATCGGATCGCGAGGTAGATACCGGGGAAAATAAAGAAAATCAGCCCAACGACCACCATAATCCAGTAGAGTAAATGGGCTAAAAAGCCTTTGAGCAGCCAAGGTCCCCCGGAAAACAGCATTCCGATGTCGAATTTCTCACCAGAAACCAATTTCAGCCCAAGTCTTGTCGCTCCGAGTGCTAAAAAGACGTTGATCAATATTGATAGGATCGCGCTTGGAAAGCTAAGTTGGTCCTGAAATGCCTTACGATAAATAAGCTTTTGATCTTCGGTTACTCCCATTTGATCGACAAAAACTTGGCTGGGGTTACGCCATCCCATGGCTTTGTCGAGCAGGCTAAGTGAAAATTCCGACGCAATGGAAATTGCGACAAAGATCAAAGTGGCCAGTAGCAAAGGACCGATGTGACGAATCGTCAGATCCCATGCCCGTTTCAAGCAGGCTGTCGCCATGATCCGCTCACTTCCTGGCGAGATTTCTTGGATAGGCCCTGTGCCAAGCGGATACGCAAATGGCTGCGATGAAGACTCGAGGCTTGGCATTTGCTGTGAAACTTGCACTTGGAGCTCAGGAATTTGACCGATCGGAAGCCAATCTGACATCGATGCATTCCATGCTAAATCTGTTGCTGGATCCAATTGACCCTCGCGGATCATCATCTGGAGCATCTGCAAATTCACAGGACCTTGTTGCTGACGATGTTTTGTGTAAAACCAATCATTCATGCCCTCTGCTACCACAATCGACGTATTGGGACATATTAAAATCCAATTTTTTAAGCTCTGAATTTCGGGAAAGACTTTATAGAAAGCTCGCATCATGCGTCGCATCGGACAATTTCCAACCCGTTTTCAAACTGTCACCTTATGGAAATCTGATATCGCGACAGAGTTCCGCTGCACGGGTGCGATTCATGCATGGTTTCATAAAAAACGTTTTCTGACCGGCCTCGCATGGGATTTGATCGCCGCTGCCGCTCTTTTGAGGCCCGATGGGAAGCCTAAATCCATTCTGATGCTTGGGGTTGCGGGCGGCACGGCTTTGCGGACGCTGCGTCAGCTCTTGCCGGATGTGGCCCTCACGGGGATCGATCTCGACTCGGAACTGATTGAATTGGCGCGTCGCGAAATGGCCTTGGATGACACCAAGGTGGAAATCATTATCGCGGATGCCTATGCATGGATGAAGGCAAATAAGCGGAAATTCGATGTAATCATCGATGATCTCTATCTTGCGGGAGAGGACGACGTGTTTCGAGCAGAGCATTGCGATGAAAGCTGGTTAGGCCTGGTAAAACGGTCTCTCGCGCCGGGTGGGGTCTTGGGGTTGAATCTAGTCATCGGTCCCGGGCACCGTGCTAAACAAATCGCGACTCGTGCGAATCTCGCAAAATATTTTTCAGCCATTCGTTCCCTGCGTACGGAAGAAAGCATGAACGAAGTGCTGATTGCCGGTGAAAAAGTTGCTAGTGCGGCGCAGTTAGCTGCTTATAAAAGCGCGTTCGTCGATTCCCGAGATCGTAAATTCTGGAGTAAAATCAAACTACGGAGGCTGAAGTGATTTCTTCCCTTGGAGTTTAGAGTTTTAAATTTAAAGTTTCATCAGCGTGACCGATCTTTTCAACAGTCCTCAAGCGAAAGCCGACAAACCGGAAATCCGCGAACCCCTCGCAGCGCGGATGCGTCCGCGCACGCTCGATGAAGTCCTCGGACAAGATCACATACTTGCGGTGGGTAAACTCCTGCGGCGCGCGATTGAATCGGATCGATTCGCATCGTTGATTTTTTACGGCCCGCCCGGAACTGGAAAAACCTCGCTCGCTAATGTCATCGCGAAAACTACTGGCTCTCGCTTTGAGTCGCTCAACGGAGTGGAATCCAACGTTGCAGAAATACGTGCAAAAATCGATCAAGCAAAAATCCATCGCGATCTGCGCGGCGATACGACCATTTTGTTTATCGATGAAATCCATCGCTTCAATAAATCCCAACAAGATGTCCTCCTTCCGCACCTTGAGCGCGGCACGGTGCGTTTTATCGGAGCAACGACTCACAATCCTTATTATTACGTTAACTCACCGCTAGTCTCGCGTTCGCAGATTTTCCAACTCGAACCCGTTTCTACTACAAACATTGTAGATCTTCTCAATCGCGCGCTTGCCGATCCCGAGCGCGGACTCGGCACGCAAAAAATCACCGCTGATCCTGAGGCCCTGGAGCACCTCGCGAAACTTTCCGATGGCGATGTTCGCAAGGCTCTAACAGCTCTTGAGCTTGCGACTTGCGGCGATGAGCACATCACTCTCGCCGATGCCGAGGAATCCATCCAACGCAAGGCCGTACATTACGGTGATGACGGTCATTACGATACAATTTCCGCTTTCATCAAATCCATCCGCGGCTCCGATCCCGATGCCGCTTTATACTGGTTGGCGAAAATGCTGCATGCCGGTGAAGATCCGCGGTTCATTTCACGCCGACTCGTCATCGCCGCTTCGGAAGACATCGGGCTCGCCGACTCAGGCGCATTGCGTGTCGCACTTGATGCTCATCATGCGCTTGAATTTGTCGGAATGCCGGAAGGTCGTATCCCGCTCGCTCACGCCACGGTTTATCTCGCCACATCTCCAAAATCTAACACCGCCTACGCCGCTCTCGGAGTCGCAATCCATGATGTCGAATCAGGCCGCACTCTCGCCGTTCCGCCCCATCTTCGTACTCCGACGTCGAAAAAACTCACTAGCACTACGGGCGTTTCCGAAGAGGTCATGAAATACCTTTATTCTCACGACTACGAAGGAGCTTATATTCCTCAGGCGTATCTTCCCGAAGGTCGCACCTATTACCAACCCGGAACCCAGGGCTTGGAGGGCCGCATTAAGGAACGACTCGAACATTGGCGATCACAGCAAAATCCTTCATGAGAATCGACATCCTCACCCTTTTTCCTGAAATCGCACTCGCACCGTTGGGCGATTCCATCATCCAGCGTGCACGCGATGCGGGGTTAGTAGAGGTTTTCGGTCACAATCTCCGTGACTGGTCTGAGGACAAAAACAAGCGGGTCGATGACTCACCATGCGGTGGTGGCCCCGGTATGGTTTTGCAACCAGGACCTTTGCATGCGGCGATCACTACCCTGAAAAAGGCAAACACCCGCGTGATACTCATGACGCCACAGGGCATACCGCTCAAGCAGGCTCGAGTCCGTGAGCTTTCTCAAGAAACTCACCTCCTCATCGTCTGTGGCCACTACGAAGGCATCGATCACCGCATCATCGAATCCTTGATCGACGAAGAAATTTCCATCGGTGACTACGTTTTGACGAACGGCGCGATCGCTGCAGCCGTGCTATGCGATGCGGTGATCCGTCTCATTCCAGGGGCGCTCGGCGATGCCCAGTCGGCAGTCGAGGAGTCTTTTTCCGATCCAAATTTACTGGAGGGACCGTGTTATACTCGCCCCATCGATTTCATGGACATGAAAGTCCCCGAAATTCTGCTTTCTGGAAACCACGCAAAAATTGCCGAATGGAGAAAGCAACAAGCCTCCAAACGCACCAAGAAAAACCGGCCAGATTTGTGAGCAAATATTGAAAATTTAAAGAAATATCGCTTATTTATAACCCGTATACACTAGGTTAGGTTTTACCAAACTCTCAGAATTGAGAACAAATGCATGAAATTAAATTAAAAATATGAAATTAAAAAATCCGTTATTATACCAAACCACCCTCGGTTTTGCTGCGCTTGGATTACTTGCCAATCCGTTGGTAGCACAAAGCAAAGAGGCAGATGTCAGCAAACCCGTGAAAGTTTTTATCATCATGGGTCAATCCAACACCCTTGAGATGGGTAAGGTCGCTGGAGCTGATAAACCAGACACTTTGGAAGGCGCTGTCAAAACAGAGAAAATGTATCCTTTCTTGGTCGATGAAGCCGGCGCTTGGACGGTTCGCAAAGACGTTCGCAACGTCGGTATCATGCAAAAAGGCGACAGCGGTAACGTTTATCGCAACGATTGGCTGACCGTCAGCGGCAACAAGATTGGCATCGAACTCGGCATCGGGCACAAACTTGGTGATGCGATCGAAGAGCCGGTCATGATCCTCAAAAGCTCGATCGGTAACCGCGGTTTGAGCTGGGATTTATTGCCTCCCGGCAGTGAGTCATGGGAATACGTCGATCCTAAAGACGGCAAAACCTACGTCTACGCTGGCTACAAACAATCTCCAGCGAAATGGGAAAAAGGAACCACGCCAACACCAATTGGTTGGTATGCAGGCAAACAGTATGACGATGATGTCGCCAACGCCAAAAAAGTTCTCTCGGAACTTGGAACCTACTACCCAGGTGCCACAAAATACGAAGTCGCCGGTTTCTTCTGGTGGCAGGGTGAAAAAGATTGTGGCGACGCAAGCCACTCCGCCCAGTATGAGAAGAATCTTTTGAATCTCATCGCGGCTCTTCGAAAAGACTTCAATGCTCCAAATGCAAAATTTGTGTTAGGCACGCTCGGAGAGGCAACCAAAGATAGCACAGGCAACACGCTGACCGTCTATCAAGCCCATATGGCTGTGGATGGTGAAACCGGTAAGCATCCTCAATTCAAAGGCAGCGTCTCCACGGTTTACACCAACCCAATTTCCATGGGCGGTAGCGGCAACGGTCACTACGGTGGGAATGCCAAAACCTACATGAATGTCGGTGTCGCCATGGGCGAGGCAATGACCAAACTGCTTAAATAATAATTCATAAAACTTCATTCAACGGCGACCTTCTAACAGAGGTCGCCGTTTTTTATTATAGATTATTTGTTAAACCTAAAGAGGAAAATGAACCACTGATTAACACTGATTAACACTGATGCTAAGAGGATTAGAAAGAATTCTTCATTCACCTAAAAGGTGAGACTGAAAAAATTCATAACTCTTTGATTATCCGTGTCTATCTGTGTCCATCCGTGGTTCCATTTCTGTTTATAGGTTAAAAGTCCTTGCGTATTTGATCGTGGCTGGGGATTCCAGCCCCAGGCCGTGGTTGAGGAATCCTGCCCCAACAATCTAATAAAACGCACGGACTTATGGCGATCAGACTAGACCTTATTTCGTTTGGTTAGCCGCAAGGTTTTTCTTCCATGCCTGCGCCGAGCGAGTGAGGTTTTCTTTGGCGTCGATCCGAATGTTGAAGCATTGCAGTCCGATGGCTCTGTCGTAGCCGTTCTCGCGAAGTTGTTTGAGCAAAAGCGAAACATCAAACGTTCCTTCGTCGAGCGGGCGGATTAAAGTATTCCAATCTTTTCCGCCTGTATTCGCTCCGCTGATGCTCACGCTCCAGAGCAGGGGCTTGGCGTCAGCCAGTGTTTTGGAAAGATCATCGGTGGGTTGCACTTTCAGGAAATGGCACAGGTTGAAAGCCACGCCAACGTTGTCGCAGCCGGTGGCTTTGGCGATTCTCACGGCGTGATCCACCCGCTCGATATGGAAGTCGGCGTGCGGATAGATCACGACTTTGAGTCCCGCCGCTTTCGCTTTCTCGCCGATCTCTTTCACCATCGCGATCGCCTGCGAGTCGTTCGGATCCTTGCCGCGTTGTACGTTGAGTTCTAACAATGCATCGGTTCCCTTTAAAACGGCAATCGCCTCGTCGATATCTTTGCCGTAATTGAAATTGTCTGCGTTGACCTTTCCGCCGAGATACACGCTATACATTTTGAGACCTTCCTTTTCACAAGCGGCTTTGAACTGCGCGAGATCTTTGGGATAGACCGAACCGATCCCTTGGTAGCCTAGATCCTTGATGAGCTTAACTCCCTCCTCGGCTGACTTGAATTTCATCCCGTTTTGAAACGGATAAAAGTCTGGTTTGAAAGGCGCTTTTGGTTCTGCGGTTGCAATAGCACTGATATAAAACAGCCAAACTAGAACGCGGGATGCGACAAGGTAGATTTTTTTCATAAGGCATAACATCCTGATGGAATTACGGTCTGGCAAGTTTAACAAAGTCGCGTTATAAAATATTTCACACCATGATAAAAACTCTCAGCGTGCTCTTTTTGTTCATCCTGCTCATGGGTTCGTCCCACGCGGAAACCGCACGTCCGAACGTGTTGCTGATCATGGCGGATGATCTGGGATACGGCGATCTCTCAAGTTATGGTGCGAAAGACATGCGCACTCCGCATCTCGACAAGCTGATTTCCGAAAGCATGCGCTTCGATCAGTTTCAGGCCAATAGCTGCGTCTGTTCTCCCACCCGCGCCGCGTTGCTGAGCGGACGCTACCCGGAATGGGTCGGCGTTCCGGGTGTGATCCGCCATTATCCTGGCGGCAACTGGGGATATCTCGATCCCGGCACCACCTTGCTTCCGTCCGTGTTCCAAAAAAACGGCTACCATACCGCGCTCATCGGCAAATGGCACCTCGGCTTGACCGAAGAAAACTCACCGAATCAACGCGGCTTCAATGAATTCCACGGTTGGCTTGGCGATATGATGGATGATTACTGGAAGCACACCCGCGCCGGCCAAAACTACATGCGCTTGAACGCGGAGAAAATCGAACCCCAAGGCCACGCCACCGATCTTTTCACCGAGTGGTCGATCGCATCGATCGAGCGCTGCGCGAAATCGAACAAGCCATGGTTCCAGTTTCTCGCCTACAACGCGCCACACGATCCCATCCAACCGCCGCCGGAATGGTTGGAAAAAGTCAAACAACGTGAAACAGGAATTTCAGACAAGCGCGCTGGTCTCGTCGCGCTCATCGAACACATGGATGATGGCATAGGCAAAGTGCTTGCGGCCTTGGAAAAATCCGGCCAGGCCAAAAACACCATCGTCGTTTTCACCTCGGATAATGGCGGGGATTTGAGATTCGCCGCCAACAACGGTGCGTTGCGTGCCGGCAAGGGAACCTTTTACGATGGCGGCATCAAGGTCCCGACCTGCATCCGTTGGGCTGGAAAAATCCAAGCTGCCAAAACCGATTTCCGTGCCCTGACCATGGACCTCATCCCGACTCTCGCCGATCTCTGCGCGGTGCCAGTCGACCTCAAGATCGAGGGTCGCTCGCTCAAGTCACTTCTTCTAACAGGAAAGCAACCCGCATTCGAGCGGGCCGAGTTTTACATGTGGCTTCAGAAAACCACCAAGCAAGCCATGTATGAAGGGGATTGGATAATCATTCGCGATGATGTCAAAAGCCCGGCTGAATTATATAATCTGAAAACCGATCCACTTGAGGCGAACAACCTCGCTGCGCAAGAACCCGAGCGCTTGCAAAAAATGACCGCGGCCTTGGATGCCCATCTCGCCGCAGCGCAACTCGTTCCGTGGCAACAACCGAATCAATGAGCGATTCCTATAATTCAACATCCATCCATTCATGAAAAAATTCATACACGCATTGCTGCTGCTCTTTTCTTTTTCGGCAGTCACCCATGCGGAAACCAGCCGACCCAACATCCTCTTCATTGCGGTCGATGATTTGAACGATTGGGTGAGCCCGCTTGGCGGACATCCGCAAGCGAAGACACCGAATTTCGATCGGCTCGCGAAAATGGGCGTGACATTCACCAATGCGTATTGCCAAAGCGTTTTGTGCAATCCATCGAGGACGAGTGTTCTAACAGGAATGAGACCGACCTCGACCGGCATCTACGGCTTGTCCCCTTTTTTACGCGACACGCCGCAGCTGGCGGATTTGAAAACTCTCCCCGAGTATTTGCGCGGGCAGGGATACCGAACCTTGATGGCGGGAAAAATTTTTCACGGCGGTTACGGTCGCAAAGCGGGCGGACAGGATTGGGATGAGGTGGGGCCGCAAACTGGTGGAAATCCGTATCCACCTAAAAAGTTGGTCAACACCCCTAGTCCCATGAAAGCGGTCGATTGGGGAGTGTTTCCTCATAAGGACGAGAACAAGGATGATTACAAAGTCGCGAGCTGGGCGGCGGAGAAACTGGCCACCATGCCGGCTGATCAACCGTTTTTTTTATCCGCAGGGTTTTTCCTTCCGCACGTGCCTTGCTTTGTGACGCAGAAATGGATGGATCTTTATCCGGAGGAAACCCTCATGCTGCCCGAAGTGCTGGAGGGCGACAGAGCCGACACCCCGCGTGCTTCCTGGTGGCTGCATTGGAAGCTTCCGGAACCGCGACTGAAATTTCTCAAAGAAAAAAATGAATGGAAAAACCTCGTCCGCTCCTATCTCGCATCGATCAGTTTCATGGACGCACAACTCGGTAGGGTTCTGGATGCTTTGGAAAAATCCCCGTATGCCAAGAACACAATCATCGTACTTTGGTCGGATCATGGTTGGCATCTTGGCGAAAAAGACATCACCGGAAAAAACACCCTGTGGGAGCCATCCACCCGTGTGCCGTTGATGTTCGCCGGCCCTGGCACCGCTACCGGAATGAAATGCGCGGAACCGGTGGAGCTGTTAGATATTTTTCCGACGCTTTGCGAGCTAACTAAATTGCCATTGCCGAAACAACTCGAAGGCCATTCGCTGGTTCCGCAGTTGAAAGACGCGACCACCGCCCGCCAATGGCCGGCGATTACCAATCACAACCCCGGCAACAACACGGTTCGCGACAAACGCTGGCGTTACATCCGTTACGTCGATGGCTCCGAGGAGCTCTACGACATGGAAAGCGATCCGAATGAATTCAAAAACCTCGCCAGCGATCCCGAATTCACCGCCGAGATCACGCGCTTGAAAAAATGGATCCCTGAGAAACAAGCCCCGCACGCCCCGAAGAGTGCGGATCGGATTCTGGAATACCGCGAAGGGGTGCCAATTTGGGAGGGGAAACCCATTCATTCGAAAGACCCGATCCCTGGCATCGAAGCGTCGGAGTAGGTTTTTAGTCCCGCAGCGGAGCTGATTCTCTGACCAGACAGCTCTGGTAGCTTAAATTCTGTTGAACCACGGAGCGCACGGAATGGAATTTCTTTCCTGAAGGCTTAACATCGCCCGATCGGATGACGGTGATGAAACGAAAGCTTCAGATTTTCTACTTTCCGTGTATTCCGTATAATCCGTGGTTAAAAATATCTCAAATAACCGCTAAATGAGAGTTGGAAGTTAATTTTCCCCAACCGAGATTCTGGGTTGCAGGGTGGGCTTTCCTGTTGCATGAGCTGTAGCGAAACCATGGCCGCCACATCAAACTTTCTCGCCCGCCACATCGGACCTTCAGAATCTGAAAAATCCGAGATGCTCAAACAAGTCGGACACGGCACGCTCGACGAGCTCATTTCCGAAGCCGTGCCGGCTGGGATCCGCTTGGAAGGGGAGTTGAATCTTCCGCCAGCACTTTCTGAAAATGAAGCTCTCGCCTTGCTGCGCGCTTGGATGAGCCAGAATCAGGTTCTGAAAAGTTTCATCGGCCAAGGTTACTACGGCACTCTCACACCGGGCGTGATTTTGAGAAACATTTTGGAAAACCCTGGCTGGTATACGGCTTACACGCCTTACCAAGCAGAGATCGCACAAGGTCGCTTGGAGGCGCTGCTGAATTTCCAAACCCTGATCACCGATCTCTCCGGGCTTGATGTCGCCAATGCTTCCCTGTTAGATGAAGGCACCGCCGCCGCCGAGGCAGTGACGCTAGCGCTTTCCGGAAAACCGAAAGGAAAAGCGGTTTTCATTTCCGATCGCTGCCACCTGCAAACCATCGATGTCGTGAAAACCCGTTGCGAGCCGCTTGGCTTGGACGTGATCGTTGGTGATTGGCAAACGTTCGATCCTGCGGCCGCTGAGAATCTCTTCGCAGTGATCGTGCAATATCCCGACACCCGCGGGCGCATCGATGATTTCTCCGCGTTCTTCGAGAAATCGCAAGCCGCCGGCGCGGTCACGATCTGCGCGGCGGATCTGCTGGCTCTCACACTTCTGAAATCTCCCGGCGAATTCGGAGCCGACATCTGCGTCGGTTCCTCACAACGCTTCGGAGTGCCGTTCGGTTTCGGTGGTCCGCATGCCGGTTTCATGGCTTGTAAAGACGCGTTGAAACGCAAGATGCCGGGACGATTGATCGGCATTTCCATCGATGCGCAAGGCAAGCCCGCTTACCGACTTTCCCTGCAGACCCGCGAGCAACACATCCGCCGAGACAAGGCGACTTCCAACATCTGCACCGCGCAGGTGTTGTTGGCGGTGATGGCATCGATGTACGCGGTCTATCACGGACCGGAAGGTTTGAAAGCGATCGCTGGAAAAATCCACTCGCAAACCCAGGAGCTCAAAGCGGCGCTCGTCGCGGGTGGTTACGAAATTGAGGACGGTGCGTTTTTCGATACGATCATCGTCAAAACTGGCAAGGCACGCGCCTTGGTCGATGCCGCACCGGAACACGGGTTCAACCTGCGTTTGGTCGATGACTCACAAGTCGGAATATCCCTTGATGAAACGGTTGTATCTCAGGACATTTGGTCGCTTTGCCGTTTGTTCGAAGTCTCCCGTCACGAATCCAATATCGCTGCCAAAGCATGGGATGCGAAGTTCGATCGCACTTCGAAATTCCTCACCGCGCCAGCATTTAATGCGTATCATTCTGAAACGGAAATGCTTCGTTACATTAAGCGCTTGGAATCGAAAGATCTCGCGCTCAACGAATCGATGATCGCACTCGGCTCTTGCACGATGAAGCTCAACGCGACTTCGGAAATGCTACCGCTGAGCTGGCCGGAAGTTTCTTCGATTCATCCGTTTGCTCCTAAATCGCAGACGACAGGTTACATCGAAATGCTGACACAGTTAGAAAACTGGTTGGCGGAAATCACGGGCTTCGCTGCCGTTTCTCTTCAACCGAACGCTGGCTCACAAGGCGAGTACGCGGGCTTGTTAGCCATCCGCCGCTATCACGAATCGCGCGGCGAAGGTCATCGTGACATTTGTTTGATCCCCGTCTCCGCTCACGGCACCAACCCTGCCTCCGCTGTGATGTGCGGCATGAAAGTGGTCGGCGTGAAATGCGATGAACTCGGCAATATCGATATGGCCGATCTCATTGCGCGCACCGAAGAGCATCGCGACAATCTCTCTGCGTTGATGGTCACATATCCATCCACGCACGGTGTGTTCGAAGAAACGATCCGTGAGATCACTTCCATCATTCACGATGCCGGCGGACAAGTTTACATGGACGGCGCGAACATGAACGCACAAGTCGGCCTGACTTCACCCGGCTTGATCGGCGCGGATGTTTGCCACTTGAACCTCCACAAAACCTTCTGCATCCCGCACGGCGGCGGCGGTCCGGGTGTCGGCCCCATCGGTGTGGCGAAACAACTCGTGCCTTTCCTTCCGGGCCACTTTGAGATGAAGGACAAGAGCCATGCGGTCTGCTCCGCTCCATACGGCAGTGCATCGATCAACACGATTTCATGGATGTATATCGCCATGATGGGCGCATCCGGACTCAAGACCGCCACCGAAATCGCCATCCTCAATGCGAACTACATGGCGAAACGGTTAGGAAATTATTTCCCGATTCTCTACACCGGAAAATCCGGTTTGGTCGCACACGAATGCATCATCGATTGCCGTCCGATCTCCGATCAATCCGGCGTCACCGTGGAAGATATCGCCAAGCGTTTGATGGATTATGGTTTCCACGCACCGACCATGTCATGGCCGGTGACCGGCACGCTGATGATCGAACCCACCGAATCGGAATCCAAAGTCGAGCTCGACCGTTTCTGCGATGCGATGATCTCCATCCACGGCGAAATCCAGGCCATCATCGATGGCAAAATGGATGCCAACGACAACCCGCTCAAAAACGCTCCGCACACCAGCGGCGTGTTGTGCGCAAACGATTGGCCGCATTCTTACACGCGCGAACAAGCCGCTTTCCCGCTGCCTTACTTACGCAATCACAAGTTCTGGCCCGCCGTTGCCCGCATCGACAACGTCCACGGTGACCGTAACCTCGTCTGCACCTGCGATTCGGTGGAGGCGTATGCGCAGAGTTAATGGGGGGATTCTGTTCGGGTTAGTTGAGAAAGATTTGATCAAGGAATTGGTGGGGTCCCATCGCTGAGGCATCGCGCGTAGCGATATGTCAAAGGGCCCCTGATGTGATTTATCCAACGGCGGAGAGGGAGGGATTGACTCCGCTATGCTCCGTCCCTGCAGTTTGCGCTGCGCGGCTGATATAAAAGTTTTGCGTTTCGCAAAACTCTCGGCAGTCAAACCCGTTTCGCCTGCGGCTCAAGGGGTTCTCGACCCTCCCTTAAACGCTCTCACCCCAACCCTGCGAGCAGGGTTGGGGTGATGGCGGAGAGGGAGGGATTCGAACCCTCGGTGAGTATTACCCCACGTCCGATTTCGAATCGGGTGCCATAGACCACTCGACCACCTCTCCTTGCAGGGGCGCGAAAATTGCGTGATGGCGGGGGATTTGTAAAGCAAACTTCGACGCACGTTCTCGTCGGGTATCCATTCCTAATACAGGCTTTTAAATAAAAGGGAGTGAGGGAGGAGATTAGGGAGGGAAGAGAATAAGTTTGGGAGAATAATCAAGAACCTTAAAAACCAAAACTTTGCGCACCTTCGCGTTCTTTGACTACACTTCGTTCCGTCCAAGCGTTGACAGCTTTGCTATTTAATAAATTCGCTACCGCTCATTCTGCTTTGCGGCTTCTTGCCCCTCGTAGCCTCAGCGAAGTTGGCTGCGTTGAAATTCTTTTCTTATCTATAGCTGCTCAAGCAGTTGCTTATGAATTCCGCCGAAGCCTCCGTTTGAAAGCACAGCGACGACATCACCCGCCTTCGCCTCGGCTTTTACCACAGCGATGATGGCGGCATTGTCTGCGAGATAATGGCTCACTCCGCCAAGTGCGACGATGTCAGCGGCGAGTTTGATGGGATCGAGTCGGTCATTTTCTGGAATTTTGTGTAAGTCCGGGATGGCTGCGACGACCGCGAAGTCGGCGAGAGCGAGTGCCTCCGCGAGTGGTGTTTGAAATACAGCTCGGCGCGTGGTGTTCGAGCGAGGTTCAAACAAGATCCATAATCTTGAATCCGGATATTTCTGGCGAATACTCTGCACGGCGAGGCGGATGGCAGTGGGGTGATGGGCGAAATCATCGATCACCTTGATTCCGTTTTTCTCACCTTTCAGCTCTTGTCTGCGAGCCACGCCTTCGAAGCTCAGTAAACCATCGCGCACTTCTTGGATGGTTAATCCAGCGAATCTCGCGGCGGCGGCTGCCATCGCTGCGTTGCGCACATTGAACTCGCCTGTCATCGGAACTGAATAAGATTCGGTGCCTATGGAAAACGAACTACTAGATTCGTCGTAAATTACATTGGAGATTTGTAATGCGTTGTTTGCATCGAAACCAAGAGTCGTCACCGGGCATGGCGCATTTTTACTCACGTCCAGACAGTTTTTTTCATCGCCATTGACAAAAGCCATGCCGTTGCGAGGCACGATATTCAGGAGGCGTTTGAAGGTGAGTTTGATTTCATCGATCGATGCGTAGATGTCCGCGTGGTCGAACTCGATGTTGTTGATAATGACGCATTCTGGCAGATAATGCAGAAATTTGGAGCGCTTGTCGAAGAACGCTGTATCGTATTCATCGCCTTCTAACACATTGATTTCCGTATCGGGAAATTGTGCACCGCAACCGAGATTTTTAGGCAGCCCGCCGATCATGAATCCGGGTTCTTTGCCTGCACTCATGAAAAGCCAAGCGAGCATGGATGAGGTCGTGGTTTTCCCATGCGTGCCACTGACTACGAAATTTCGTTTCCCTCGCAGGAAATGTTCCTTCATCACCTCCGGCAGGGAATGATACAGCAGCTTCCGATCAAGCGCGGCTTCTGCTTCTGGATTCCCGCGTGAGATCGCGTTTCCGATCACAACCACATCAGCTCCCGTCGGAATGTTTTCCTCACGATAGCCCTCGAAAATTTCGATCCCTTCGCCGCGTAAAAAATCCGACATGGGTGGATACACATTCGTATCGCTTCCTGTGACGATGAAACCGCGGCGCTTCATGGCTGCTGCGACCGCGCCCATTGCGGTTCCGCAAATGCCTGTGAAATGAAAATGTTTTTTTTCTAACATAAAATTAAATCGAGCGGTAAGGGTTTCTTTTCTCACCGCAAAGCAGAGTGAGCGTTAGCGAGCTTTTATCAGGGAGTAGAGATTTTACTTGGACGGAATGGAATAGAGTCAAAGGCGCAGAGGTCACAAAACCCTGTGAGCAATAGCGAGCATTTCTTTCATGCAAAGCGATATCGTTTGGACGTTACGAAGTGAAGTCAAAGGAATGCAGAGTGGAGAAATCAATACTGGAAGATTTAAAATTTTCATAGGACTGGCTTTGCGACCCTCTGTGACCTCTCTGCCTCTGCGGTAATCATTCCTCTAACTGGTTAAAAGGTCGGAGCTGCGATGGTTGCATTTTCGCGCTCTTCGATGCGCTTGCGCAGGATCCGGTCTGCCATTTCTGTGACCATTTCCTTCATCAGCAGCCACAGATGCGAACCCTCGCGATAATCCGCCGGAGCGATGTGTTTGACCCGTCCTGCATGCGTGCAGAGATCGAAACATTTGCGGAATGATTTTCCAGACGTGTCATCCGGATTATAAACCGCGATCCCGTGTCCGCCGTTCCGGTTCACCACGGTGAAGCACGGAACGTCAGTTGGGCCGTCGCCGACGTAGACCATGTTTTCAAACGGGATGGGCCGTTGATCAGCGGGCATGTGATCGTTGACGTCTTGATCGTAGCGCAGCATGCCTTTGTTGATGCGAAATAGAAACTGGGTTTTGGTCGTGTGGGAAATAACGCGTTTTGGGAAGCTGATCCGTCCTTCCGCGTCCTCGCCGAACTCGCAGCCGAACATCTCTTTGACATACGGTTTTAAGCGCGAACCGTCCAACAATGCCTTCAAACCCGATGAAATGATGTAGTGCTCAACCCGTATCCCGGCAGCTTCATGCTCTGGTTTCAGGGCGGCTTTGGGTAGGGCCTCAAACAATTCCGGCAATCCTGGGAAAAACGTCAGTCCAGCTCCCATCTCGGTTAGAATCTGGTTGGTGACCCGATCCATGCCCAAATAATCCAGCAAACATTTCATGTAAGCCAGCTCGCCATCCCATTTCTGGTCGCTGACCAAACTGTTGCATTTCTTCCAAAACTGCCCTGGATCGATACCAAATTTCGGGAAAAGCACATCGTCCTGCATGTATTTAGGGCTCAGGGTTTGGTCGTAATCGTAGACCAATGCGATCGTGTTTTGCGGGGCAGCCATTGTGTTCATACAGGCAAACAAGCCCGCACCTCACCGACAAGACGTAAATTTTTTAAAAAAGATCCCACTGCCGCATTGACAAGCGCACCCAGATTCCTAAAGTCCCGCCCCCGCGCCTTCAAAAGCGCTAACCATTCACCCAAGATTCAGCCATGAGCTTTCGCACTTACCATCCCACCAAGCGTACCCGTAAACAACAACACGGTTTTCGTGCCCGTATGGCCACCAAAGCTGGACGCGACATCATCAAACGCCGCCGCCAAAAGGGACGTAAGCGCTTGATCCCTAAAGGCGCAGAGCTTCACTTCAAGCGCCACATCACGCAACACGGAAGATAAATGGACTGCGTGAATTCAGTCACGTCCAGCCCATTTCAACAAGCCTCTCCGGAACACCCATCCCATGCGTTTCCCGAGAAAACAAAGCATCAATCAAAGCGAAGATTTCCTCCGCATCAGAAAAACCGGCCAAGCGAAAGCAGGCCGGTTTGTCATTGTCAGCACCCTTAAAGATCCCACCTTACCGACCATTCGCGCTGCATTTGTCACCAGCAAACGCGCCGCAAAGAAGGCCCATGACCGCAATCGCATCCGCCGTTGCCTCCGTGCCTGCCTTCAGGCTCACGCCGAAAAGTTCACCGATCCCAAACGTTTCCTAGTTACCATCGCCCGCCCAGGGGCCTCAGAAGCCAGTTTTGCCGATCTAGAGGCTGACTGGCTTAACCAATGCAAGCGCCTGAAACTTTTCCCCTGAGAAGGAGTAGAGGTTGACCAGATCCCTTTGACCACCTAAGCAGCGCGAAGGCTCCCGCCAATTTCCAATCACCAATAGATTTTTCTAAATTCCATGTATGACCGTAAAACCTGGGTAGTTCTCGCCATTTGCGGGGTTCTGATTGCCCTCAATATCCATTTCGCGCCGAAGAAACAGCCAACGCCTGTTAAGCAAAGCGCGACTACAGAAGAAGTCATTTCCGGCGCAGATGCCCCATCTGGACTCAGTGTCGAAACTCAACCTCCTTCGACTAACGAGGAGACTGTTGTTCTTGAAAACGAGGATGTTATTTTCACCCTGACAAACATCGGTGCAGGCATCAAACATGCCGAATTCAAGAAGCATCAAGAAGTTAATAATAAAACCAAGAATGTTCTTATCAACCGTCACGGCGGCGGTCCTATCGGTGGTTTTCTTGATTCTAATCAAAACCTAGATAACACCTCCTTTTCATACAAGTTAGATCAATCAATTTCCGGAAAAACTGCCGTCTATATCGCGGAGTTGCCCTCTGGTTTGATTGTTAAAAAAACGTATTCCTTGGAAGAGTCTAAAATTCCCGGACAAAACTTTTTTATTAATCTCGCTATGGTGATTCAGAACACCACTCAGGCGAATTTAGATCTTTCCGAATATTCGCTTTACCTGGGTTCCGCAGCTCCGCTTTACGAAAAAGAGCGTCCAACCCACACCGGTTTTTTCTGGTATGAAGGCAACGAAATGCACTTTGAAGACGCCACCGCTTTCAAAGGTGGCTGGTTTTCATCTGAGCGTTCCATCATCACCAGTGAAAGCGATAATTCCATTGCTTATGCAGGTGTGACTGATCAGTTTTTCAGCACGGTCGTTCGTCCGAAAAAAGCAGAGAAAACCCAAGTTTGGAGTAAGCCTAAACAAGTCCGCCTAACTAAAAATGGTCAATCTCTTGCTGCTGTGCGTGCAGCGATGGTGTTCCCAGAAACCACTCTGGCTCCTGCTTCGCCTGTCGTTCTCGAATACAAAATCTACACCGGTCCCAAAGCAAATACCACTCTGCGTGAGCTCGATAATGCCAATGGAGCAGGAAAAGGTTGGGGTGAAATCATGCAATATGGCTGGTTCGGATTCGTCTCCCGACCACTCAACTGGCTACTCAACACGCTCCATGATGGCATTGATAACTTCTCCACTACTCAATCATGGGGGATTGCCATCATCTGTCTCACTATCATCGTCCGCATCCTTATCTGGCCGCTACATGCGAAATCGACCCGTGCGATGAAACGCATGTCCAAGCTCCAGCCAAAAATGGCCGAGCTGAAGGAAAAATACGCTGACGATCCGACCAAGCTCAACACCGAGATGATGGGGCTTTACCGCAAATACGGCATCAACCCCCTTGGCGGTTGCTTGCCGATGTTTATCCAGATCCCTATCTTCTTCGGTTTCTTCCGTATGTTAGATTACGCGGTTGAACTTCGTGGCGAATCTTTCCTGTGGGTCAACGATCTCTCGCAACCGGATACATTAACCAGTTTTTACGGCATCCCTATCAACATTCTCCCCATCGTCATGGCTGCAACCAGCGTCATCCAAATGGCGATGATGCCCAAGACGGGAGATAAAATGCAACAGCGCATCATGATGTTCATGCCGCTGATGTTCTTCTTTTTCTGCTACAACTACGCTTCCGCTCTTGCTCTTTACTGGACCGTGCAAAACATTTTCTCCATCGGCCAAACCTACCTGATGAACAAAATGCCAGAACCGGAATTGGTTCTCCGCAAAGATGGCGGCAAAAAATCATGGGTGCAACGCATGGCCGAAAAACAAGCCGAGATGCAAAAGGCTCAAGCCAAGCGCGCAAAATCCGGCGGTATGCGCAATGTTACTCCAGAAGCTCCTAAGAAAAAACGCCCGCCACGCACAGGGGGGTGATGTAGCGGCGATCTTCGGTCGCCGACATTTGTTCCTGGTTCTTGGTTCCTAGTTCTTCGTTCTTGTTCTTTCATTTACGAATCCTCTTACCTAATAACTTTTAACCAATAACTTCTAACTTTTCTACCACCATGCTCACCCTAGCAATCACCGGCGGAATCGCTTCTGGAAAATCCCCGGCCGTCCGCCTTTTCCAAGAGTTCGTTCCGGACATCGTCGTCTTCGATTGCGATGCCTCGGTGAAAACATTGTTAGATACACATGCCGTCATTTCCGAGATCACGCAACATTTCGGTAATGACATCATCAATCCCGAAACCGGGAAGATCATCCGCGAGAAACTCCGCCTCGAAGTCTTCGAAAAGCCCGAAAAACGTAAACTTTTAGAAAGTATCCTCCACCCCCTAGTCCGTGAGGAATGTCTTGCGCTTAAAGAAAAATCCTCTAAACAAGGGGTGCGGTGCTTCCTTGCCGATGTCCCGCTCCTTTTCGAAAACGGTTTCGATTTCGGCTACGACCAGGCGATCACCATCGCCACATCCCGTGCCACCCAAGTCGCCAGACTCAAAGCCCGCAATGGCTGGAATGACGACCTGATCGAGTCCGTGCTCGCAGCCCAACTCCCCGTCGAAGAAAAAATCTCCCGTGCGGACATCGTCTTCTGGAACGACGGACAACCCGATACTCTCAGAGCGCAAATCCAACGCTTCTGCAAAATTTTTCCCTCATTCTCCATGTCAGAAACCACCCAACCTACTTCCAAAACTAACGCGGAAAGCGATGCGCTGGAACAAACCATCCCTGTCGTCCATGAGGCCCCAGCCGTGGAAGCCAGCGAGCTCACATCGGCTTCAACCGCCACCGCGGTTGAAGAACGCGTTCCTTACCCAGTTCCTGAAAACATCGATCTCAATCAATTCCGCCTCAAGCCTCTCGCCGAGCTCCAAAAGATCGCGGCTGATCTCCCACGGAAAATCCAAGGTGGCATCACCAAGACCCAGTTGATTTACGAAATTATCTGCTTCTACACGATGAACGGCACCAACGTCACCTGCGAGGGCGTACTGGAATTTGGCAAAGAACATTTTGCGATGATACGCGATCCACGCCGTTCATTTCGACCCTCTCAGGACGACATCCACATCGGTGGTCCCGTCCTCAACGACGCCAAACTGCGCAACGGCCAACTTCTCAAAGTCAAAGTCCGCCAACCCGTCCAACGCGACAAATACCTTACCACCGCCGAGATTCTTGAAATTGAAGGCAAACCCACCGCCGAATGGGTCGAGCCCCAGGATTTCGATAAACTCACCCCCATGTTCCCGGATGCCCGCATTCACCTCGAAGGCGAAGGCACCGAATACCTCGGCGTCCGTGTCATCGACCTCATCGCCCCGCTCGGCAGAGGCCAACGCGGTCTCATCGTAGCTCCTCCTCGCGGTGGAAAAACCATCCTTCTCAAACAAATCGCTAAATCGATCAAAGCCAACAACCCAAACATCGAGCTCGTCATCCTGCTCCTCGACGAACGCCCAGAAGAAGTCACCGATTTCGAGGAAACCGTCAACCTTCCCGTGTTCGCATCCACCTTCGATGAAACCCCCAAACGCCACGCCCAGGTCGCCGATCTCGTGATCGCCCGCGCCCAACGCATGGTTGAACTCGGCAAGCACGTCGTGCTTTTGTTAGACTCACTCACTCGCCTCGCCCGTGGTCACAACTCCGCCATGCAGGGCGGTCCCATCGGCTCAGGTGGTGTTTCTCCTGCAGCACTTCAGAAATCACGCAAATTCTTCGGCACAGCCCGTAACATCGAAAATGGCGGTTCTCTTACGATTCTCGCCACCGCCCTTATCGAAACCGAATCCCGCCTCGATGATGTGGTCTTCGAGGAATTCAAAGGTACCGGTAATATGGAGGTCCGCCTCGACCGCGAACTCGCCGAACGCCGCGTCTTCCCCGCGATCCACATCCCTCAATCCGGTACCCGAAACGATGACCGCCTCTACCACCCCGACGAATTCCGCAAAGTTATCGACGTCCGCAAACAACTCGCCGCCTTACCAATCGGCGATGCATTGGTGACTCTGTTAGATAATCTCAAACCAACGAAAACGAATGCGGAGTTCTTGTTGCGTGGATTGAGGTAGTGGGTTTGTGCTTTATATTTTTATTGCTCATGAAAAACTTTACGGGTCAGTCCCCAAAAGGCTTGGGAAATTGATTTTCCAAGAGATATATGATTTCAAACCTGTATATCTACTGAAATGTGTGCTTTGACAGAGCAGTATATGGGTGAAAGCTTTGCCGCCTAGCCGTTACCGGAATGAACCTGATTCGTCGCTACCATATCTTTTACTGTCTGGTCCCATTCGGATTGGCGGCCTGTGCCATCACAGACTCACGAGATGTTTCGCCAGAAATTCCGACTGCTTGGAAAAATGCCGCAGCGTTTCCTTCTGCGTCTGCACAACGCGATATGAGCCGTTGGTGGGGACGTTTTGATGATTCTGCACTCAACCGCGTCATTACCGACGGTTTGGCCAACAGCCCAGACATTGCTTCCTCATCCTCACGCATTCGGGAAGCTCGCGCCCGCCGAAACGAAGAGGCTGCATCGCTATTGCCATTCATCGGTGGATCCGCCGCATCGAATTCGAGTTGGTTAAAAACCCGTGGTCTCTCGGAAGTTTCCAACACCAATTATTCAGCAGGTCTCAACGCATCATGGGAAATCGATTGGTTTGGAAAAAACCGCTCAAGGGTAGAAGCTGCATCCGCTCAAATCGGTGCCGCGCAAGAAAATTTTCATTCGGTTCAGGCCACGCTTGCGGCGGAAATTGCCACCGCTTACACCAATCTCCGCGCCAATGAAACGCGTATGATGGTGCTGCGAAATATCGTCAAAACCCGTGAGCAAACCGCTCAACTCGCAACTTGGCGTCAACAGGCAGGCGAGACGGATTCGCTGGAATCCAGCCAAGCGCTCAGCAGCCTTGAGCAAGCACGCGCTGGAATCCCCGCGTTGGAACAAGCCATAGGTCAGGGGAAAAACCTGTTGTCTTTGCTATGTGGTCGCGAGCCAGGGTCGCTCGACTCTATTCTAACATCTAAGAATCCATCAATACCATATCCTGCACGCGGGCTCGCAATCGGCATTCCAGCGGATACGATTCGTCAGCGTCCGGATGTCCGTCTCGCCGGTTGGCAGCTTGTCGCGGCTGTGGCCAGCACCCGCTCTGCCGAAGCCGAGCGCTTTCCCTCTCTCAATCTAACAGGAAACCTAGGAATCACCGCCCTCAGCGCTGGGAAAATATTTAATCCGCAGACCACGGGTGCGGGACTCGTTGCTGGAATCACCAGTCCTATTTTTGATGCCGGCCGAATCCGATCCAATATTGAAGCGCTTGGTGAGGTTCAGGATCAAGCCGTGCAAACCTATCGCTCCAAGGTTCTAACGGGGCTCTCAGAGGTGGAGGATGCGCTCATTGCTTGCCGCCGCTCTGCCGAACGTCTCGAAACACTCGAAAAAGCCACCCAGCTTGCTCGTGAGACCGATCAAATCGCCCGCCAGCGTTACGAAGCTGGTGAAATTGATTTCCTTGCAGTGTTGGATTCTCAGCGCACATTGCTTAGCCTTGAGGACAGCCTAATTACATCTCGCACGGATCGAACCACAGCCTATATCCGTCTTTATCAGGCTCTCGGTGGAGGTTGGTCGCCAGCGTCCTAAAAATCATAAATTCCCATCAGTTTCATCATGCAACAACCAAAACCGAACGAAGACCTAGCTGAAATCGTCCGCGGAGGCGCGTCGAAGCCAGTCCGCAAAGGGATGATCACGCTGATCGCCATCGCCATTATCAGCGGCGGCGTCTGGTATTATTCAAATCGTGACAACGATGAAAACGGTGAACCCAAATTTGTCACCGAGCCCCTGAAACGCGGTCACATCTCACTCATCGTCACCGCCGCAGGCAACCTTGCGCCGACCAACCAAGTGATCGTCGGCAGCGAACTTTCCGGCACCGTCAAGGAACTCTACATCGATACGAACGATACGGTTAAAAAGGATCAGCCCTTAGCCAAGTTGGATACTTCAAAACTCGAACAACAGACCGAGCGAAGTCGCGCCTCGCGCCTCGCGGCCAAGGCAAGGGTCAGCCAAGCCGAAGCCACGCTTGCCGAGAACAAGGCATCTCTCGCCCGGCAAGAAGAACTCCACAAACTCAGCGAAGGCAAAACTCCTTCACGCGCCACTATGGAAACCTCACGCGCCACCGTCGCGCGCGCCGAAGCCGACCTTGAAAGTGCAAAAGCCGCAGTCGCAGGTGCAGAAGCTGATGTTCGCGCATTTGAAAGCGATCTGAAGAAAGCCATCATCTGCTCGCCGGTAGATGGCGTCGTCTTATCCCGCTCGATCGAGGTCGGGCAGACGGTCGCCGCCTCGTTCACGGCTCCCACGCTTTTCACAATCGCGGAGGATCTGAAGAAAATGGAATTGTTAGTCTCTGTATCTGAGGCAGACATTGGCCGTGTCGAGGTGGGACAAACCGCCACCTTCAGTGTCGATGCTTGGCCAACGCGTTCCTACACCGCCACCGTAAAAAAAGTTGCATTCGGATCAGCAAACAACAATACGACCAGTACAGGTTCTAACAATAACGGCAACAACTCAGCCGCCTCCACCGGCATCGTCACCTATAGCACCGAGCTTGACGTTGCTAACGATGATCTCTCGCTGCGTCCCGGCATGACGGCTTCAGTGGACATCGCCATCATCGATAAAAAAGAAATTTTGGTGGTTCCTAACTCGGCATTGAGATTCGACCCAGAAATTGCAGCCGCCCTCGGCAAGCCGAAGAAAAGCGATAAGACGATCGTTCAGACGTTGACGCCGAGTCGTGGACGCTGGCGCACTCCCACAGCTCCGAAACCTGGCGCTCGTACAGTAGAGCCCCATGTCTGGATATTGAAAAACGGAAAACCCGAGATGCTCATTGTGAAAACCGGTATTACTGATGGGCTGCAGACAGAAATCAACGATGATTCGGTTCCCGAAGGTGCGCCTATCATTGTCAGCATCAAGCCCAATGAAAAAACCGAATGACCAAGGAAACTCTCATTCAACTGCGCGGCCTCACCAAAGTCTACGGCACGGGAGATGCCGCATTTCATGCCCTGCGCGGTGTTGATCTTGAGATCCTTCGCGGTGAGTTTCTTGCTGTGATGGGTCCCAGTGGATCTGGAAAATCGACACTGATGAATCTGTTAGGCTGTCTAGATAGCCCGACTTCCGGCTCATACAATTTCAAAGGGATTGAGGTGGAAACGCTCAACAAAGACCAGCGCTCGCTGATACGCCGCCATGCTCTGGGTTTTATTTTCCAGGGTTTCAATCTGCTTGCACGGACCTCAGCCCTGGAAAATGTGGAGCTTCCGCTTCTGTATCGCGGTTATTCCCGCAAAGAACGCCATGATCGTGCGAGAGAGGCGCTTGCCCGAGTCGGCCTGGTTAATAAGGAGCGAAACACGCCTGCAGAACTTTCCGGTGGTCAACAACAGCGTGTCGCCATCGCCCGTGCGATTGTCACAAATCCGGACACACTCTTCGCTGATGAACCGACAGGTAACCTTGATTCGAAAACCACCCACGAGATTATGGAGTTGCTCGATCGCCTCAACACGGAACAAGGCATCTCCATCATCATGGTCACGCATGAGGAAGATGTTGCATCTCATGCGAAACGCATCATCCACGTGATCGATGGTTTGATTTCCGAGAATCCTATTCACCGCACCACCAAAAATTGAGTTATGATTTTTAATGCATTGCTCATTGCTATTCGTGAGATCCGCCGCAACCTGATGCGTTCGTTTCTAACAGTTATAGGGATTGTTATCGGCGTTGCTGCCGTTGTGACAATGGTTACCTTGGGGCGCGGCGCTACGGCAAGCATCAAGGATCAGATTTCGAAGATGGGTAGTAACCTGTTGATATTGCGTCCCGGTGAGGGCTGGAGTTCGTGGGGCGCTCCGCAGTTTACGATCTCAGATATGCATGCGATTCGTGACCAAGTTCCCGGCATAGCGAGCATTGCGCCCTTTGTTCGCACTAATGTGCCTGCCGTTTACCAGGAAAACAACCGCGCAACCGATGTTCAAGGAACCACCGCAAACTATTTCGAAATCGCCAACTGGAAGATCGCGCTTGGCCGCTTTTATACTGAGGAAGAGGTCAACAAAGCTGCTGCGGTCTGCGTGATCGGGGAAACCATCCGCAGGGAGCTTTTCGGTGAAGGGGTAGATCCCATCGGTTGTAAAATACGCGCAAAGTCGATGTCTTTTGAAGTCGTCGGCGTTACCGCTCCAAAGGGGCAAGGCGGCATGGCTGATGATCTGGATGACAACATCATCACGCCTTACACCACCATCCAACTGCGCCTTACTGGGCGTGGCAACGGACGAAACATCAACCAAATCATGATCTCCGGAGTCGACGGCTACCCTAGCGCGAACATCGTCTCCGACGTCAGCTCGTTGATGCGTGAGCGCCGTGGAATTCGCTCGAACGAGCAAGATAATTTCAACGTTTTTGATTCCCAACAACTTGCGGATGTTGTTAGTTCAAGCACACAGGTTATGACATCTTTGTTAGCTTGGGTTGCGGGTGTTAGCCTTCTTGTTGGCGGTATTGGTATCATGAACATCATGCTTGTTTCTGTGACCGAGCGTACCCGCGAAATCGGTATCCGCCTCGCCATCGGTGCCCGAGCCCGTGAAGTGCTGCTGCAGTTCCTCGTTGAGGCTGTCACCCTCTCCTGTATCGGAGGTATTGCGGGCATCATCCTAGCTTATGGAGTTTGCACGATGCTTGTGGAGGAAGTTGGTGCGCCATTTATCTTCGATCTGAAGATAAACATGATCGCCTTCGTTTTTTCAGCTGCTATTGGTATTGTTTTTGGCTTTATGCCAGCCCGCCGAGCCGCAGGGCTTGATCCTATCGATGCCCTGAGGCACGAGTGAGCCGTAGCTACATGCCTTACCTCTTTCTCTGCATATGTTCATTCTAGCAACCCGTGACTTTCATTTTAATCTGTTGCGGATAGAGAAACTCTTAGATTAATGGCCAAAATCTTCGGTAATTTTTTTCATGACAGCATAGAGTTTTAATACAGACTATCGGAAATGAACAAACTGCGCGGTGACACTCATAGTAAAACCATAGGTTATCTTTTGTGGATCTTCGGTTTCACCGGAGCTCATCGCTTCTATTACGGCAGGCCGATCACGGGTGCGATCTGGTTTTTTACCCTGGGGTTGCTTGGGATTGGTTGGTTGATTGATTTATTTCTGATTCCGGGGATGGATCGTCGAGCGGACGATCGCTACACCAGCGGCAACTTTGATTACTCCGTGGCTTGGATTCTTCTGACTTATTTAGGGTTGTTCGGAATTCATCGATTTTATCTCGGAAAAATTCTTAGCGGCTTGATTTGGTTGGTGACGGGCGGGGTTTTTGGGATCGGTTGGCTTTATGATTTCTGCACGCTGAACCGTCAGATTGATGAGCGGAACCAAGGGATTTAAGTTTTTTTCCAAAAACTCCATGAATCACAGATGTTGACGTGAGCCTTTGGTACGGGCAATCTCACCGCTTATGAGTGTTGGCATTATCATGGGAAGCGCGTCGGATTGGCCTACGATGGAGCATGCGGCGCGGGTGCTGAAAGATTTTAGCGTGGAGTTTCACGCTGAGGTCGTGAGCGCGCATCGTACGCCGGATAAATTGGTGGAGTACGCAAAGCAGGCGAAAAGCAAAGGCTTGAAATGCATCATCGCCGGAGCGGGTGGCGCGGCACATTTGCCGGGTATGGTTGCGGCGATGACCGAGCTGCCCGTCCTCGGAGTTCCGGTGGAATCGAAAGCGCTCAAAGGTGTGGATTCGCTGCTCTCCATCGTGCAGATGCCGGCAGGTATTCCAACCGCGACCTTTGCGATCGGTCATGCCGGTGCGACGAATGCCGGCTTATTTGCTGTGGCGATGCTGGCTCTGGAAAATGCGGAACTGGCCGCAAAGCTCACCGAGTTCCGCCGCAAACAGACCGCGAAAGTGGCCGAGTCCGTGTTACCTGAGATGGATTGATTTTTTGTTACCATGTCAGCTTCGGTTTTTTTCCCATTGGACAGGCAACAGGTCGTCGGCGTGATCGGCGGAGGTCAACTCGGGCGCATGCTTGCACTCGCGGCGCGGCGAATGGGCGTGCGTTCCGTGGTCTGGACCGGTGGGCTTGAAGCTCCGGCGGTCGAGGTCGCGGATGAGGTGATTGATCTTCCCTTTGATTCCGCAGAGGCACTTGAGCAATTTTGCAAACAAGCGACTGTGGCGACGGTTGAGTTTGAAAACATTCCTCTGGCCACGCTCGAGGGTGTTAGAAAACGCATCGGTATTTTTCCATCGCCGGAAGCGGTCGGGATTTGCCAGAACCGCGAGCGGGAAAAGAATTTCCTCAAAGAGCATGGGATTCCCTGCACGTGGTTCCGGGTGATCGAAACCCTTACGGATTTGCAGTCCGCCATGGCCGAGCTGGACGGACCGGGGGTGTTGAAAACTGCGGCATTTGGATACGATGGCAAAGGCCAGTTGAAAATCCAAGGCAACGAAGATCCGGCCGCCGTCTGGAAAAATTTTGGTGAAGAACGTGCGATTCTTGAGGCGTGGGTTCCTTTTGAGAAAGAGATTTCCGTGATGGTCGTGCGCTCCGCCAGTGGCGAAGTGAGGACTTACGATCCCGCAGAAAACCGCCACCGTCATCACGTCCTCGATGTCTCCATCGTCCCCGCACGGATTTCTGAAACCACCGCCAAACAAGCCCGTGAGCTTGCGGAAAAAGTGGCGGTCGCACTGGATTATCAGGGGATCATTGGTGTGGAGTTTTTTGTGAATCACGATGGCTCACTCGTCGTCAACGAAATGGCCCCGCGCCCTCACAACTCCGGCCACCACACGCTCGATGCCTGTGCGACCTCGCAGTTCGAACAACAACTCCGCGTCGCCCTTCAGCTTCCGCTCGGCTCCACCCGTCTCATTTCTCCCTGCGTGATGCTTAACCTGTTGGCCGATTTCTGGCAGGACGAAACGACGCCACCGGATTGGACTCCGTTGTTGGAAACCGAGGGAGCCGTCTTGCATCTTTACGGAAAACGCCGCGCTCCGGGCATGCGCAAAATGGGACACGCGACCCTTTTGGGCGAACATCCGGATGAGATTTTGAAGCAGGTTGAGAAACTGGCGAGTGGGTGGTTGGCTAAATAAAACTGGAAAGAGTTAACCACGGATTGCACGGAATACACGGAATGGGTGCTAACCCGCACTTCATTTGATGCATGTGCAATTATTTGGTGATTATACGCTATGTTTGTCTGTTCTGAAATTATAGGTAATCAAATGCACTTAGCGACAGCACTCATTCCGTGTATTCCGTGCACTCTGTGGTAAAGAAATTTTGTTTGTGGAAAGTACAAATGTTACGAGTTGGTGGTTGGCTAGGTAAAACTGGAAAGAGTTAACCACGGAATGCACGGAATACACGGAATGGGTGCTAATCCGCACTTCATTTGATGCATGTGCAATTATTTGGTGATTATACGCTATGTTTGTCTGTTCTGAAATTATAGGTAATCAAATGCACTTAGCGACAGCACTCATTCCGTGTATTCCGTGCACTCTGTGGTAAAGAAATTTTGTTTGTGGAAAGTACAAATGTTACGAGTTGGTGGTTGGCTAGGTAAAACTGGAAAGAGTTAACCACGGAATGCACGGAATACACGGAATGGGTGCTAATCCGCACTTCATTTGATGCATGTGCAATTATTTGGTGATTATACGCTATGTTTGTCTGTTCTGAAATTATAGGTAATCAAATGCACTTAGCGACAGCACTCATTCCGTGTATTCCGTGCACTCTGTGGTAAAGAAATTTTGTTTGTGGAAAGTACAAATGTTACGAGTTGGTGGTTGGCTAGGTAAAACTGGAAAGAGTTAACCACGGAATGCACGGAATACACGGAATGGGTGCTAACCCGCACTTCATTTGATATATGTGCTCTTTTATTTCGGATTGATAAAAACTGATATTATTCGTTTTCTAACATCTTGTGAATGAAGAATTTCTTACGGAAAAAATTATCGGTGCGGCTCACAAGGTATTGTTTTCACTCAAGCCAGGCCTTGATGAGAAGCTTTACGAGCGGGCTCTCATCATCGAGCTGAATAAGCAAGGACTCATATGCGATCAACAGAAAAAGCATCCCGTTTATTATGATGAACAACACATCGGAACCCTGATCCCAGATCTCATTGTGGAAGATAAAATCATCGTCGATCCAAAAGTCGTCTCCGGATTCAATGATACTCACCTGTCGCAAATGCTGGGATACTTGAATATCACAGGACTCAAGACCGCACTTCTGCTTAATTTTAAATATGCGAGTCTTGGTATTAAGCGTGTCTCAAATTAAGAATTAAACAAAAGCTACTCTGTGGTTAAGAAATTTTGACCACGGAATACACAGAGTTCACGGAATAAAATCAAACCAGAGCCAAGGTCGAGCGCGGCAGCTCCCACTCCGTGTATTCCGTGGTTAAGAAACATTTATCAGAATCAAGTCCTCTGAAATTCCATCGAAGTTGTTTTGGATAAAATCAAATTGACTAGCATATCATCTATGCATACAAGTATGTATGAGAACGACCTTGAATCTGGACGATAAAATTTACGAAAAAGCTGCAAAGTTATCGGGAATTAAGGAGAAAACCCAATTGTTGCATGAGGGCTTGAAATTGTTGATTCAGCGGGAAAGTGCCAGAAGGCTGTCTAAGTTGGCGGGGAGTTCACCCAAGGCTACGGTTATTCCCCGAAGATAATGGTATTGGTCGATACATCGGTTTGGATCGATTTTCTCAGGCAGGGAAACAAGCTGCTTGAGGAGCTCTTGTTGGAAGGTGAGGTTGCGACGCATCCCTTGATCATTGGGGAGCTGCATGTAGGGAATATCAAAGACAGAACAACTTTTTTGAGTCTCCTCGCAAACTTGCCACAGATTGAGGAATGTTCTCACGATGAAGTCCTGTTTCTCGTCGATGAACATGAACTGTATGGCAAGGGTATCGGTTATACGGATGCCCATCTTCTCTGCTCATCCGTTATGCATGAAACGCCTCTTTGGACTTTGGATAAGAGATTGGATAAACTGGTTAAATCGCTGACCTGATTTTTCTGCTAGAAAAGCGTAAGATGTGATTTTTTAAAATCATTTCGCAACCTATGATGCGGAAACGCGTTTCATCTATCGTAACTCGATAGAAAATTATGAATCGATCCATTTTTACATTGTTGGCGGCTTTCGCAGTTGTCGTGCTTTATCCCGCTTGCGCTTATGCGAAGTCGCCGTTGGGGGATCGCTTGCGTGAGCGCCTTGCGGAGCGGAAGGAAAACGCCACGCCTGCTCAGGGAGTTGTTGAGATGGCTTATGGAAAAGCTCCGTTGCAGAAACTGGATTATTGGCGCCCCGAGAAAGATGGATCTCCATTGGTGGTCTTCGTCCATGGCGGGGGATGGAAGCGGGGAGACAAGAAGGCGACGGAATTTAAGCCCGCCCATTATTTGGCTGAGGGCTATGCTTTCGCCTCGCTGAACTACCGACTGGTTCCGGCTAACACCGTGGAAGAACAAGCGCAGGATGTGGCCAATGCACTGGCATTTCTGATGAAGCAAGCTGGTGATTTGGGTTTCGATAAGACGAAGGTGGTGTTGATGGGGCACAGTGCAGGCGCGCATCTCTCGGCTTTGGTTGGGACGGATATGACGTATTTGAAAAATGCCGGGCTGAGTTCAAAGTCGTTGCGCGGTATTATTCCACTCGATGGCGCGTGTTACGATGTCCCTAAGCAGGTTGCAGATGGTGGAGATTTGATGCATGACACATATCTTCAGGCATTTGGCAACGAGCAGGCACGGCAGTTATCTCTCTCTCCCATCCATCACGCCAATGCACCAAATTCTCCAGCGTTTCTCATTCTTCATGTAAAGAGAATCGATGGAACCAAGCAGTCCCTCGCGCTTTGCGATGCTTTGAAAAAGGCTGGCACCAGCGCGGAAGTGCAGGGATTTGACGGTTTCGGACTCAAAGGCCATATGGAAATCAACCGCAGCCTCGGAGACCCTGATTACCCGGCTACTCCAGTTGTCGACCAATGGTTGAAAAGCGTTTTCGCGAAATGACTTGATGCTCTGGATTGTCGTTTCAGATATAAAACATCGGATCCGAAGTTGGGTTGGCGAGCGACTCCAAGGTGATGTCGTCGAGGTTTTTGGTGAGTTGGGTGGACACATTTTCCCATGCGCGGCGGACGTAAGCGCCGGATTCGCCTTGGTCCAGGGCGGTATTTTGGAGTTGGGAGGGTTCGACGGCTTCGACGATTTGGCGGAGGGTGATTTGGTTGGCGGGGCGGGAGAGCAAGTAGCCGCCAGAGGCCCCGCGGCGGGAATCGATCATTCCGCCCCGGCGGAGATCATTGAGAATTTGAACTAAAAAGTTTGCGGAGATAGCTTCGCGTTGCGCTAACTCTTCTAAGCGAGTAAGACTTTTGCCGTCATAGGTCTTCGCGAGTTGAGCGAGGGCCCGGCAGGCGTATTCTAATTTTTGGGAAATCTTCATGAGCAACAAAGAACAAACAGCGGTGCAAGAGAGTGGTACGAAGTTGTGCGGGGGGGAAGCCGCGAATTTGGAAAACCTCTGGGAAAAACTCCGTATCGAGGCCGAGCGGCTGTCTGCGGAGGAAGAAGGCTTGCGTGCTTTGGTGCACGATGTCGTGCTTTCACGGGGTAGTTTTGCTGAGGCACTATCGGTGCGATTAAGTCGCAGGTTAGCCCGTGAGGACATGCCGCGCGAGACGATTGAGCCGCTAATTGAAGATATTTTCACAAAACATGACTCGATTGTGCGGGCGTGCAGTCGCGATCTCTTGGCGATGTTTGAACGCGATCCTGCCTGTTTTTCTCCCTTGGAGCCTTTGTTGTTTTTCAAAGGCTTCATGGCGCTGAGCACCTATCGGGTCAGTCACCAACTCTGGAAAGACGGACGACGTTGGATCGCGCTCTACTTGCAAAGCATTTCCTCAGAGGTGTTTTCTACGGATATTCATCCAGCTGCGACCATTGGTTGCGGGATTTTGCTCGATCACGCGACCTCGTTTGTCGTCGGCGAAACCGCGATCATCGAGGACGACGTTTCGATTCTTCACGAAGTCACGCTCGGAGGAACCGGCAAGGACACAGGCGCACGGCATCCTATCATTCGCTCCGGTGTGTTGATAGGCGCGGGCGCGAAAATTTTGGGTCGGGTCGAAATCGGCACGCATGCAAAAGTCGGTGCCGGCAGCGTGGTGTTGAACGATGTTCCGCCGCATAAGACCGTGGCGGGTGTTCCTGCGGTAATCGTTGGCGAAGCCCGTGAAAGCAATCCAGCAATAGAAATGAACCAAAAGCTGGATTGCTTGGGTGTTCATATCTAACATTATTAAATCATGGAAACCGACACCCCCGAGGGCGAACCGACTAAGCGGAAATGGCTGGGTTATTGGAGCATGATCGTCCAGCAAACGCAGAACGCGTTTAACGACAAAGCGGCGCAGTTTATTCTGATTCCGTTAGGTGGGGCGGTGGGTTACGCGGTGGAATCGTGGGCAGGACTCATGATCTCATTGCCTTTTGTATTGTTTGCACCGCTGGCGGGTTGGATGAGTGATCGTTTTTCCAAGCGTAATGTTCTGATAGGTTCAGCAATTGCGCAGATCGTTATCCTGACCCTCATAGCTACTGCTATTTGGTTTAAAAACATGCCAACTGCGTTGATTGGATTTTTCCTGCTGGCCACACAAGCTGCGTTTTTCAGTCCGGCGAAATTCGGCATCAACAAGGAATTGGTCGGTTCACGGCATCTGGGATTTGCATCCGGCGTGCAGCAAATGATGGCGATGCTGGCTCTTTTGGTGGGTCAGATTATCGCGGGTTGGTGGTATGATGAAAGGTATCAAGAGCTGGGTTCACAGCCTGTGAATGCATGGGATGCGGCGTTTTTTCCGCTATTTATGCTCACTTGTTTATCGGTTCCAGCAGTCGGCATGGCTCTTTTAATTCCAAAATTATCAGCACATGCAAAAACACCTATTTCCGTAAAATTGTTATTCAGCCATTTCCGTGATCTCGGTGAACTTTGGAAAGAACGGGGTTTGCGACGTGCCTCGTTTGGAGTTGCGTTTTTCTGGGGCTTTGCGGCATTTGTCAATCTGTGGTCGGTCAAAATTGCCAAAGCGATGACTGAAGGCGGTGAGGGTTTTGGGACTTTATCATCGATCTTCATGGCCGCCGCATCACTCGGTATGGCGGTAGGCTTCGGTTTTGCTTCCTGGTTATTGAGAAAAAAAATCGATCTCGGCTGGGTGCCGCTTGGCGGTTTATTGATGACAATCAGCGCACTCGCACTTGCTTGGTTTCCGATGGGAAAAGCAGAAGCTTATCTCGATCTGCTGGATATTGGATTTTTAAAATTCATCAGTTATCATTCACACGAATCTATATTCCTCATGTCGCTTTGTGTGTTGGCGTTCTCCTCTGCAATCTTTCTCGCTCCGATGAATGCTTGGATGCAGGATCGTTATCCAGCCAATAAACGCGGCGAACTGCAATCCGCGGTAAACCTGCAGGATTGCTTCGCGGGTATTGTCGCCGTGGTGGCGATTGAGGTGATGTTTCTCATCTCAAAATCACTTGGAATGTCGGAGCTAGCAGGCTTCCGCATGCAGCTCATCGTTGTAGGCTCAGCTTGTGGTATCATGACGGTTTATGTGCTGCGGATCCTGCCGGCGGATTTCATACGCTTGTTCGTTGGCTCATTGGTGAAAACCATCTACCGCATCAAATACAGTGGATTGGAAAACATCCCGAAAAGCGGTGGCGCGTTGCTGCTGCCGAACCATGTGACTTTTGCCGATGCGTTTTTCCTATCAGTTGTATCCGATCGCCCCCTGCGTTTTGTGATGGATGAAACTTTCATGGCGAACCCGACCATTCGTCTCTCCGCGAAATTGTTTGGCACAGTTCCCATACGTCGATCGCATCCCTTAGAAGCGATCCGCACAACTGTTGAAGCTCTCGCCAACGGTCATCTGGTGGTGCTGTTTCCCGAAGGACAGCTCACCAGCACAGGCGCTTTGTGCGAGCTTGAAAGGGGATTTGAGCTGATCGCAAAAGGGGCGCAGGTTCCGGTTCTGCCGGTCTGGGTTGATGGTTCATGGGGTTCGATTTTTTCCTTCGAGCGGGGTAGGTATTTCAAGAAAATGCCCTACGGCGTGCCTTATGGGTTATCCGTCGCGGTTGGCGAGCGGATCACGGCTCCCAAACCGAATCGCCAAATCTTGCAGGCTGCTTTGCTGAAAACTTCGGCACAAGCTATCACGCATCGTTTTTCTGACAAGATCTCACCGCAAGAGCGCAACGCGCATCAGCTCATGCAGTTTGATGCTCTCCCACGCCGCGCAACCCTTCACATCTTGGAGCACGATCCCGAGATTGATGCGCTCCGTCCGGTGTTGGAAAATTTTGTCAAATCCTCCGGCGGAAAACTCATTCGTGAGAAGAATTTTGTCGTCCACGACGGCGGGTTATGGATCGGGGCTGCCGAGCTGAGAAAGCAGATCGAAGGGGCAGCACGAAGCTCAGGGGAATGCCGGTTCTATGATTTCAGCAAGCAGGCGAATGAATTGCTGGAAATCTTGAAAATCATTCACTTGCCGTGCTTGGCGCTTAACGGACAAGTGGTTTCCATGTCGATGCCACACCCGCCGCTGCCTAGAACGGATAGTTTTTTCCAAGCAGGCAATAAAACCGAATCGTTCGGAAAACTTTTGCCTGGGTGGTATATTGAGAACGGTCAGCTCATGCCGCTTGAGGCTTCATGGCCGGAAGATTTGGAAATCGATTCTGAGAGTTTTGTGGTCGTAAGAGAAAGGGAGGAATGACTCGCCGTAGATTCTAAGGCTGTCTAAGCGCCGAAACAGCCATGAATCATTCAATGGCTGAACGTTCCAAGCCTTTTTATTTGGGTGTGAAATCCGATCACAATGGGTAAAAATCGGCGGGTCTTGACTATTACCGTCTGAAGATTTACCAACCACCAAGAATTTACTGATATCCGCAATTTACTAAGATAAACTGTTTCTCCCCTCAATGAAAGCTATCTACGCCTCAGCCATACCCATTTTTTTCTTACTATTCGCATGGGCGGTGAATTCAAATGCTGCGTCTGAAAAAACTGCAAACCAAAAGGCAACTAAGGCTGCAGAAAATTCAACGGGAATCCCTGAGGTCATTTCTTTCAACGAGCACATACAACCCATCCTTTCCGAGTATTGCTATCACTGCCACGGTCCAGATGCTAGCACACGTAGGCCGGATAAAGAACCGTTGCGCCTCGATATCGAAGCGGAAGCTTTCAAAATCCGGAAATTCGGAACTCCCGTCATCATCAAAGGCAAGCCCAGTGAATCCGAGTTGATGGAACTCATCAAATCCACAGATAAAAGCGAGGTGATGCCGCCGAAGGAAAGTCACAAGGTGATGAAGCCACGGGAAATCGCCCTCATCGAAAAATGGATCGAACAAGGTGCAAAATACGAAGGCCATTGGTCTTATCAGCAAGTGGTTCGCACCGTTCCTCCGAAGAACGATTGGTCAAAACAACCTATCGATGGTTTTGTTTACGAAAAACTTGCCCAAGCAGGTTTAAAGCCTAACAAACCTGAGGATCCGCGCAGGTTTCACCGCCGTTTGAGTTTTGACCTCACCGGACTTCCGCCAGAACCGGCAACCACGGATGCCTTCGTTGCCGCTTACGCAAAAAATCCAGATGCCGCAGTTTCAGCGGAAGCAGATCGGATGCTAGAAACCATCGCCAGCGCTGAGCATTTCGCAAGGCATTGGCTCGATGCCGCGCGCTACGCAGATACCCACGGTATCCACATCGATAATTACCGTGCCATCTGGCCATATCGCGATTGGGTGGTGCGGGCTTTCAACCAGAACATGAAGTGGGATCAGTTCACCACTGAACAGATCGCAGGAGACATGCTTCCCGACCGAACGCTTGACCAACACGTCGCCACCGGTTTCTTGCGCAGTCTGGCGACTACGGGTGAGGGAGGTGCCATCGGCGAGGAATACAACGCGATTTACGCCACCGACCGTGTGGATACGATGAGTGGTATTTGGCTTGGTCTAACAGCCAGCTGCGCGTCCTGCCACGATCATAAATTCGATCCTTTCTCGACCAAGGAATTCTATCAGTTCACCGCCTTTTTCCGAAACAACACAATGAGCGCGTTGGATGGAAATAAAGCGGATCACCCGCCGACCGTTTTCGTTCCGTTCTCTGAGAATAATGGGAAATTGACGCAATCGCTAAAGGATTTGGATGGACGGATCGCAGCGCGGCGCAAGGCGGCAGAAGGAGATTACAAGAAGTGGCTTGTTACAGCGGGGCAGACAAAAGCGCCGGCGCCGGACACAACACTTGCGATCCATCTCCCACTCACGGACAGCGAAGGAAACATCAAAGGGATAGTGGATGGTCAGCCGAAGGAGTGGACAGCAGCACCGGCCCGCATCGACGGTCCGCTCGGCAAGGCGATCACGGTTTCCGGCAATGACATCCCACTAGGAGACATCGGAAACTTCTCGGTTGGCGATCAGGTCAGCTACGGTGGTTTCATTCGGATCGATGGAAACCCCACTTCAGTCACCGGAGCAGTTA
>JBILAN010000070.1:0-12894 GCA_044354135.1 Luteolibacter sp. | reverse complement strand
TCGCCTGAAATTTGGTGCGCCAATAGGAAAAGGGAGGATCGTCTTCAGGAGATCGATCGGCCCATGCGGATTCGCAAAAATCTTTTCTAATATATCCTGAAGAATCAGGATCCGGAAAGATGGCGGTGATGATGGGTTGATCTTCTGTGAAGGGCGTTTGGGTGATGTTGCATTCGCGGCTGCGATTGCGAAGATGCCATGATTCTTGGAGTGCCATGAGTTTTATTTATTGAAGTTGAGTAAATTTTTAAATGTTTGATAAATCGGTTTGCCAGTGATGCGTCTATGGTAAAGGTAAAGTCCGACACAGGCGAATAGCATATTTGGGAGCCAAGCAGCGATTATTGGACTAACAGTCCCGGATTCGCCTAGTGCGAGAGTGATGGTTGAGATAAAGAGCATGATGACGGAAAGGACGACAGCGAGAAAGATTCCGCTGCCTCCGCCGTGACGAGAAAAACGGATTGAGAGAGGGACAGCCAGTATAACAGTTACAAGGCAGGTGATGGGTAAAGCCCAACGATAGTGCCAATGAGTGAGGTAGGATGGCAGGTTAGCGGTCATTTGTTTGGCGAGCGGGGATATCAGCCAAGATTTGATTTCGGGAATACCGAGATATTCGACACTGAGGCCGGGTTTGATGATTTGAGAGGGAGTTTCTTTCCAAGTTTTGGTGATCCAAGGTTCCTCAAGTTGTTCGTAAACAGGGGCCTGTCCAGGTTCGAAGTGGCTTAGTAGTGGATTTTCGAATGTCCAAATACGGTTAGTTTTATCATAGCTCGCAGATTTTGATTCGAGGCGAGTTTTGATGGAATTGTCAGGATGGATTGTGGTGATTTCGACGTTTTGAAGAGGCTCGCCTTTAAGGAAGTTTTCAGGAAAAGTACCTACCATCCAAAGACGGTCAGAGTCTGGTGCTCGGAAAAGAACGTTTTTTGCTTCGATGATGGGTCGGCCTCGGGCTAGATCGATCAGTTCACTGCGTTTCCCTTCGGCGTGAGGAGCCCATTGATAGTTCAGTCCGAGCAAGAGTAGGCTGCACCAGCAACCCACAAGAATGAGAGGTAGGGAGATCCTCAGAATTCCGGTACCGCTTTGGATCATGGCGGCGATCTCATTACTTTTGGATAGTTTTCCGAGGCAGTAGATATTTGCTAGAAGAAGAGAGTATGGCAGTAGAGCGATCAGGATTGCTGGAGATCGAAGGATATAAAAATTTAGTACGATGGAAAATTTGTTAGAAGCGCCTGAAAAGTCGCTAAGGTTGTCGTTGAGATCGAGCAACATCCAGATTATGAATAATGCGCCGAGACAGATGCTGAAAATTTCAAGAAACTGTTTGGAAAGATATCGATCGAATGTATTTCCAAGGCTGTAGGTATAGCTTGCAATTGCTGGCATGAAGCAAAGTGCCAGCAGAATGTATGGTCTAAGTTGGGTTGTGAGGAGGTGTGAATCTGGGAACCCGCTCAGATATTCCGCGACGATACTTTTCTCCATCGGAAACAAAAAGGCGGCTGCTGCCATACCGAGCAGGGTGAATATGAGAGGAAGTAGCCAGCGAGGAACGTTCGACATGGTGCGTGTATGAGAAAGTGCGAGATGTGGAGCTGGGTGTCGAGTTTGGATGTCGGTAGAGCAGAAGCTTAATCCTCCCAGATCATGTGTTTCAGGCGCAGCTTGCGGGCGCGAGTAGCGGCTTCTTCTGCGCGAGGACCGCCGAAAGTGGCGATTTTTTCCGCAATTGATATGGCGGCCTGCCAGCGTTGAGCATTTTCCAGAACCTCCAGGGCTCGGAAGCCGCTGAGTTCAAACCATTTCCATTCAGGTGGTGCGGGATCGACTGGGCGATCAAGAACTGCAAAATAAGCAGATAGGGCATCGTTAAAACGGGTTTGGCCGGGGTTTTCAGGGTCGGGCAGTTTTTCAAGTGTGAGCCCACGAAGATATTGGATCTGGAAATATTGTGCGGGTTTATTGGTAGAGATATCGATCAGCTGGTTGTAGATTTCTAGAGCTTTGAGCAGGGATTCCGGATCGGAATCGCCACGGGCGTAGAGCGCTTCGGAAAGCAGGAGTCCGGTGGGAAGACGTGAGGGATCGTCCGGAGAGATTTTCTGATAGGCGGCTGATAGGGATTCAATGGCGGTGTTGATTCGAACCAGATCCATATTCAAGCGCGCTTTTTCAAGGATTGCTAGAGAGCTGAGAGGTCCGTTGATGGAGATGGCTTGATCGAAGAGTTTTAGAGCTTCTTCGCGGGATTGGTTGGTTGCGCCTAGGGCAGCGGATCTCGCAGCCAGTAGAAAGGCGGCTTGTGATCGTTGGGTGCCGGGGTTTGTTTTTGCGATTTTTTCAAATATCAAGCGCGCATCGTTATAGCTTTTTGAACGGAAAAGAGATTTTCCGAGGATCATCAGGGCTTCGGATTCGTGGGGGGAACCTGGGAATTTTTTAATGAGGTTATTAGCGAAAGTGATGGTTTCTTCGGGTTGATCCACTGAGTCAAGGAGGCGGAGTTCAGTGATGGCTAGACTAGAGTTCTGTTGTTCTGTTAGAGTGATTCCGGAGTCACGAATGGTATCCAGTTGGGCGCGAGCCAGTGAGATATCGGGAGGGACTGAGTTCAGGGCTGCCTCGATGATGGCGATGCGTGCTTCGAAGGCTCGTGGGTGATCGGGGTGTTCTGCTAAAAATGAGTCTAACGCGAGTTTGGCTTTTGCAGGGTCTCGAAGGGTGAGGGCTTTTTCCAAGTTAAGCTCGATGTTGAGTTTGCCGGCGACCGCAGGATCATCGTGTTGGATGGTAAGCGCTTCGCGATTTGTTTCGTTCAGCCGCGCCAGTGCAGAGTTGAGTAAAGCACGGTCTCGATTTTCGTGGGAAAGAAGATTTGCGGCTTCATCGAAGAGTGAGACAGCTAGTTCTATATTCCCTTGTTCATAAGCGATTTTCGCATCGATGAAAGTTGCTTCACCCTTGATTAATGATGAATGGGTGGTCTGACGGAGTGAATCAAGAAGGGCGAATGCCTGCTGGGATTCACCAGCTTCCAGATGCCACTTTGCCAGTTCAAACAGTGATTTCGGAGCGAGGAAATGATGAGGTGCGAGCAGCAAGATGCGCTGCATGAGTAGTCGCGATTCGATATTTGCTTTGGGATTATTGATTCGGTGTAGGCCGATGGCTCGGGAGTGCATGGCGAAGACAGCGAGGTCGTCGATTTTGCTGGGTTCGGTAGGTAATACGGCAGCGGCTGAAGCGGGCTCAGTATTGATTAGTCCGCCTGAGGGCGGTGGAATTTTAGGTATCCATTCATCTAACTGAACGAGGGTTGGATGATCGGAGGTAATGATCTGTGTAGGTAGCCAGTCGATGATCCTGCGGAACATTGGATCGAGTGCGGTGTTTTGCGGATGCAGTTTGATGAAGTTGAGCAGGAATTGGGTGGCAATCGGTTGTTTGTTCTGAGCTGCAATAGCATCGGCTTTGCCGATAGCAGCTAGGTTGTAACGAGTCGTGGATTGGCCCTCGGGTTTATTGATCAGATCGGTGAAAATGGTTTCTGCGGCTGCAGCATTACCCTCTATTAGAGTTAGGGTGGCATCTAGAAATTTAGCGGTTGGGATAAGGTTTTTTGGGATGTCCTTGGCTTTCAGAAAATGGTTACGAGCTTGATCAAACTCTCCGAGATCGATTAGGATTTCTGCTTGGTAAAACGCGGCATCGATGTGATCTGAATTTTTCGGAGACGCTTCCAGGAGTTTGAGGATTTTCAGTGATTTTTCGGGCAGGTTGAGAGAGAGGTAGAGGCTTGCAGATGTTAGAGCGGCTTCTCGAACGAAGGGATGGTTAGGCTGGCCGGCGATGATCGCGAGAGATTCGGCGGCTTCATTGAAACGCCCTGAACCAGCGAGAGCTAGTCCGCGCCAGAAAGGGGTTTCAGGTAGATTTGCAACACTAGGTTGCTCGAGAAGTGATAAGGCCTTGGTGGTTTGGTCGCTGCGGATGTAGCTTTCCGCGAGCATGATGAGAATTTCAGCGCGAGTATCAAGGGGGAGGTTAGGTAGCTCAGCGGTGGCTTGTAATTTTGAGGTCGCTACGTCCCAGAGATCATTTTCCATCGCGCGTTTGGCCGCTGCAATAGCCTGTTCGGCCTTCTCATCTGCTTTGGCGAGATGTGAGGCAAAAATGAGAAAAGTGATGATCAAACGAAATTTCACTAGGGGGAGAATGAATCACGGATTTCTGAGATGGAAGTAAGAAGATGCAAAATGAGCAGATTCACCGGTGAGTAGTTTGTATTTAAAAACTCGCCACTTGACACTTCTACTGTTATTTATGGTTTTGCACTTAATTTGAATTATGAAATTCCTATATATCACCTTAGCTTTAGCGGGCTTATTGTGTTCTTTTAAGGTTGATCCTCAGATTTTTGTGTCATGCACAAAATTTTACCCCAATGGCCATTATTACAATTACTTCTCGTCTTGTAATTCTTGTGAGGGTCATGTGACTACTAGCTCGATATGAACTGTCGATTTCGGCCATGCATTGATTTGCATGAGGGTAAAGTGAAGCAGATAGTAGGCGGGAGTCTGCGTGATCAGGGTCCGGGGCCGAGAGAGAATTTCGTTTCCGATAAGTCTTCTGCATGGTTTGCTAAAAAGTTTCGTGCGGATGGATTGCGTGGTGGTCATGTGATCATGTTGGGGATAGGTAATGAGCAGGCTGCGAGAGAGGCATTAGCGGCTTGGCCGGGTGGGTTGCAGTTAGGTGGAGGGATTTCTGTGAAAAATGCCAGTGAATGGCTTGAATTGGGGGCGAGTCATGTGATTGTGACATCTGCGCTGTTTGATTCTGAAGGGCGTTTTTTACAAAGCGCATTGGATGAGCTTGTGGGGGAGGTTGGCAAAGAGCGTCTGGTGATTGATTTGTCCTGCCGACGCACGATAAATGGTTGGAGGGTGGCGATGAATCGCTGGCAAACGCTTACAGAATTAGAAATTTCCGCGCAGACATTGGATATGCTTCTGCCGTATTGTGATGAGTTTTTAGTGCATGCTGCCGATGTCGAAGGTTTATGTGGTGGGGTGGACAGGGATTTGGTGAGTTTTCTCGGTCAATGGGGAAAATGCCCGGTAACGTATGCAGGTGGAGCCGCGACATTGGATGATGTGCGCTTGGTGGATGAGTTGGGAAAAGGTAGGGTTGATGTGACGGTGGGTAGTGCACTGGATTTATTTGGTGGCAAAGGGATATGTTATGCGGAACTGGTCGCCATGAGTGGAACTTGATCCATTCCTTGCAAAATTAACGATGATTGCTTGTCAAAAGGGCGCGAATTTCTAGGGTTTGCGCACTCCATCACCAAAAACACGAAGGTGACGACTCTAATTTTATGAATACGAAAGCACTTACCATCGCAGCAAACGAATCCCGTGGTCTCGCCATGGATGCCGTTCACGCTTGTAATTCCGGACACCTTGGTCTTCCGCTCGGCTGCGCTGAAATCGGCGCGGTTCTTTTTGGAGAAGCCATGAATTTCAATCCCGATGCACCTCGTTGGTTAAATCGTGATCGTTTCATCCTCTCAGCAGGACACGGCTCGATGTTTCTGTATAGTTGGTTACATCTTTCGGGTTATGCGGTTTCCAAAAACGACGTCGCTTCTTTCCGCAAACTGCATTCCATCACACCGGGCCATCCAGAGTATCATGAAACTCCGGGTGTCGAAGCGACCACCGGACCACTCGGCCAAGGTATCGCCAACGCCGTTGGATTCGCGATTTCCGGAAAACGCGCTGCTTCGATTTACAACACCGCCGAGCACACGCTTTTCAACCATCACGTCATCGCCCTGCATGGAGACGGTTGCCTTCAGGAAGGTGTTGCCAAAGAAGCCATCGCTTTCGCCGGTCATAACGGCCTCGATAACCTCATCCTCATCTACGATAGCAATGATGTGACGCTCGATGCGATGGCTGATCAAAGTCAGAGCGAAAACGCTCAACTTTATTTTGAATCCCAAGGTTGGGATGCGGTGGTGATCGACGGCCATGATTTCGCAGTTGTTCAGCAAGCGATCGCCAAGGCGAAATCCAACGACAACGGCAAACCGAAAGTGATCATCGCGAAGACTTTGATCGGACAGGGCATTCCCGAAGTTGCTGGTTCAGCAAAAGCACACGGTGAAGGTGGAGCGAAATTCATCGAAGCCGCACGCGCCGGATTGGGTCTTCCTGCTGGTGAGCACTTCTTCGTTTCCGCGGAAACCCAAGCGTTTTTCGCGCAGCGCAAACAAGAGCTCATTGCTCAATTCAATGCATGGCAAGCGACTTACGACGCATGGTCGAAAGTGAATCCAGAGCTTGCGAAACAACTCACCGAAGGCGTTGCGCTCGCGACTCCATCGAATCTCTCCGACAGCATCGCGCCGTTCCCGGCCGACTACAAAGACGCGACCCGCTCCGCTGGCGCGAAAGTCATCAATGATGTCGCCAAAGCCATCCCGCAGTTTCTAACAGGTAGTGCTGATCTTTTTGGATCGACCAAAAACTACCTCGCTGGCGCAGGAGATTTCTCCGCCAAGAATCCTTCCGGACGCAACATCTGGTTCGGTATTCGCGAGCATGCGATGGGCGCGATCTGCAATGGTATTGCTTACGACGGACTGTTCCGTGCGAGCGGTGCGACATTCTGCGTGTTCGCCGATTATGTTCGTCCTTCTATTCGTTTGGCGGCACTCTCGAAACTTCCAACCACGTTCATCTTCACGCACGATTCCGTCGGAGTGGGCGAAGATGGCCCGACTCACCAACCTGTGGAAACGGTCAGCGGTTTGCGAGTGATTCCTGGTCTCGATGTGATTCGTCCCGGAGATCCAGAGGAAACTGCAGGTGCGTTCATCGCATCGATGATGCGCACAGATGGCCCGACCGCTCTTATTCTCACCCGTCAGGCGATCCCCACCATGAATCATCTCTCCGTTCAAGAGCGTCGTGATGGTGTGCTTCGCGGCGCCTATGTTGCTGTTAAAGAGACTGGTGCATTAAAAACCATCCTCATCGGCACAGGTTCTGAGCTTCAACATTGTATAGAGGCCGCCAAGCAACTTGGCGATGGCGTGCGCGTGGTTTCCATGCCTTGCGTTGAGCGATTTGAGAGACAAGCCGCCGAATACAAAGAAAGCGTTTTACCGAAAGCTTGCACCAAACGGGTATCCATCGAAGCCGGTGTCACGGACATCTGGTGGAAATACGTCGGTACCGAAGGCAAGGCACTTGGAATCGATCGTTTCGGCATCAGTGCACCTGGCGATGTCGTCATGAAAGAACTCGGCATGACCGCCGCACATGTGGTTGCTGCCGTAAAATAATATCATCTTCATTCAATGATCCGCAGTTCCTGAGATGGGGCTGCGGATTTTTGGGTTAGAGGCTCGGCCGTTTCGGTAAATATTTCTGGCAAACAGCCTAGATTCATCACAACTTGGTTTATCGTGAAAGTTGGATTACTGCTTAACCCTAGAAAAGCCGGTGGTTTGAAAACACTGCTGGCTTTGAGAACTGCGCTTGTGCAGAGGGGATGTGAATGCATTTTGGAGCGTGAAACTGCAGGGATTGCAGGAGAGGTTTCTGATATTGAAGCCAGCAATTTTTCTGAACACGTCGATATCGTGGCCGTGCTTGGTGGCGATGGCACGATGATGCATGCCGTGGCACGACTTGGGATTTTTGAAAAACCTGTCGCGGGAATCAATATCGGTACCCTTGGATTTTTAACCACCTGCACGGATGCAGAAATTGAATTCTTCGCCGATGCTGTGGCAAAGGGAAGTTATCGAACCAGCGTGCGGATGTTGTTGGATGCACGCGTTATGCGAAAATCGGGTGCGGTTGAAACTTATCACGGCTTGAACGAAGTCACGATGGCACGCGGTGAAACCGGTAGATTGGTTACGCTCATCGCGAAGGTCGATGGCGAGTGGCTGAACCGTTACCGCGCCGATGGATTGATCATCGCCACTCCTACCGGATCGACCGCTTATTCGCTTTCCGCCGGCGGACCCTTAATCACACCGCAGGCATCGGTGATAGCGATCACACCGATTTGTCCGCACAGCCTGAGCCAGCGTGCGTTGGTTTTATCGGATGATGTCGAAATCGAAATCTCACCCGAATACGATGATGACGGCACCATGATTTTCACTGTGGATGGACGCGATACGACACGCATCGATCCCGGTGATCGTGTGATCGTGAAAAAATCAACAAGATCATTTCATCTTCTGCAATTAGAAGGCGCATCATTTTACGAAGCTCTCCGCCAGAAACTCGGTTGGCAGGGAGTATAGGAATTATGGAGTTTTTGCCAAAAGTCCGTGGGTCTAAGTGGCTGTCTGAATAATACGGCAATTACAACACTAAGAGTATTTTAACCGCATGTGGTTCAATTTTCCCATTTTGGTTTTTTAAGACAGCCTCTAAGTAGATTATTGGGGCTGGAATCCCCAGCCACGATCAATTAGGTAAGAACTTTTGATCAACAGTCTAACGAATCTTCTTCACAATCTGTTTTCTAAACAGTGGAACAAACTCCTTCTCGATGTATGCGTGAGCCGCAGCGAGGCCTTCGCTACGATAGATGTTTCCGATGATGGCTTCGACGCTGGTTGGGTTTCCGAATGAGCTCAAAAATTCATTGGAAGTGAGGTGAGTGAACCAGACACCATCCATGCATTTGCGCTCATCCAGGACAAATTGTCTGGCATAGAGAGCCAACACGGCATCGCCTATCCATGCGGCTTCACGTTCAATTTTTAGCGCTTCGTTTCGAGTCACGAAAAAGATGCTGAACTCAGGGAGCGGCCGGCGCGAGTTTTTCCATCCGCTCGCGTGAAATTCTTTGGCGCAATTCTTTTTCCGACTCCGCATCCCAGTAGCCGGGCTGCAACTCAAGAAACACCGAGGTGTAGGGCAAAGCGGTGTTCGTGCGGATGACCAGAACATCAAAACTGCTCTGGGCGGACTCGATGAGAGTTAATAAGGATTGTTGGTCGATCTCGGTCGATTCGTGACCATGCAGTGCCTCTTTGATTTGAGATTTTAAATCATCAATACCGGGTGCGACATCATTATCAACGGATCGCATCTCACGCGGTAGGTATATGTTAGGCTTAACGTGTTGAGTTTTCTCCAAAGCGTTCAATACGTAGTCCACAACCTCGGGAATCTCAGCATCAGCATTTACATGGTTGACTCCTGGTCGGCTGTGTGCAGGGAAAGAAGCTTCAGCAACAACAATCCAATTTCGGTATCCAAGCTGGCTGGTCTGATGATTTACAGAAGCTTTCCAATCGTTCCCAGAGAAGCCAACTCCACAACCTACGCATGTGGTTGCAATCAACATGATGATGGCTCGAATGAGAAATCTCATGGTTTTAGGCAGGCGGTGATTGTGAAAAATAAAACGTTCTAGATGTAATGGTTAGAAGAGAATCAAAGTTCGCGATGTGAACCATCGCAGAAAGGAGAGTTTTTTGAAGCCTTGCACTGGCAGAGGCTCACGGTGGTGACTTCATCGATGACAAATTTTTTCGGCTGAAGTCCTGTGCCTTTATGTGAACCATCGCAGAATGGGCTATGGCTAGTCCTACCGCATGAACACCACCAGTAAGTTCCTGGTTGCAGCTCCAGTTTGATCGATTTTTTTTCAGTTGGGATTGGAGCTTCTGACATAATTTTAGTTTATTCGATTATAGATACAGCGGCGGTAGAGTCTTCATTAGATTCCGTAGGAGTGCTCTCAACCGTATCTGATGATAGGCTTCCTTGTTTTGGATAACTTTCGTATGAAACTCGTTGAAAATAGGTGACTCCAAGCCAAGTGAGTAGCACTGCGGAGGATATGCCTATAAAGTAGGAAACGTTCATTTGGTTGAGAAATTTCTTAGGAGATGCGTGATTCTAATGCAGAATAAGGCGAAGATGCCAATGAAAATCGGAAATCTTGATTATTAAGTCAAGTTTACCATTTCACACTTGCAGGATGCGGTGGCTTTTCTCATCGAGTGGCATGCTTGCATCCGCTGTTTTTTTCGATTTTGACGGAATCCTAGTGGATACCGAGTGGGAGATCTATCAAGCGTGGTTAGAAACGTTTCAGGAACACGGGCAGGATTTACCACTCTCACTGTATACACGTTGCATCGGCTCCGATTTCGATGCTTGGTCACCCAAATTGCATCTTGAGGATCTAACCAAGCTCAAATTCGACTGGATCCAAATGGACGAGCGACGCCAAGTCAGGATACGTGCAGGGCTTTCAGAGCATGGCCCTATCGATGGTGTGGTGAATGTGCTGAAATCGCTGAATGAACAAGGGATTCCAGTTGCTGTGGTTTCCAGTTCCTCACATCACTGGGTCGATGGATGGTTGGAAAAATTAGGATTGGCCGTTTATTTCCAAGAAATCGTCTGCAAGGGAGATGCGCCTAGAATTAAACCAGCACCTGACTTATTTCTTGAAGCGGCGCGACGTTTGAAAATGGATCCTTCAGAATGCTTGGTGATTGAAGACTCACTTAATGGTCTCAACGCCGCCAAAGCTGCTGGTATGAGGGTGTGGATTGTGCCGAATCGTGTAACTGCTGGTTTGGATTTCAGTCAGGCTGAACGAGTCTTGTCAGGCTTTGCCGAAATGGAGCAGTTAATCCGATAGAATCAAAGCCCTCTTGGGTGTCGCACTGCGTAGCCCTTGCATTGACGTGTGGCAGGTTTCCACATGGGTCCCGTACTGTTGCTGGTGCCACCTGTATCGAGTCGGAGCCCAGCAACCGTCATGAATACGTGTCCTTTTCGAATATAAATCGTGATCCATTTGCCTTCCCCCTTTGACCCATACTTGAAATAGCCGTTCGAAGTGAGTGAACCACGGAGTAGGCCTGCCTCGCGCAAAACATAAGACGTCGTGCCTGAGCAATCGTATCCATTGTCATGATGACTTCGATGACCGCCACCCCATTTGTAAGGTTTACCTTGGATTCTATTTCCAGCGGCAATGGCTTTTTTAACTGCAGTCGGAGCACTACGGGGAGCGTAGGCAATGCCGTCGCGGATCAGTGCAGTTTTGCCATGCTCAAACCGATAGGATACCGGTCTCTTTGCATAAACTTGATTTGAGCAAGAATTCAGTGACACACCAAGTGCGAGTAGCAATATGGCGACAAGCGAACGTTTCATGCGGTCACTCTTCCTTAATTCATTAAGGAATTCAAATATTTTCTAAAAGTTAACTAAATTACTTGAACTTATATTTAAAACAAACGATTGAATCGCTTTAGCTCTATGGCTTAGCTGGCTTTTGATGTCCGATCCGAGGTCGGCTAAAGTTTGTGAATAACCTGTTGGTATAAACAAAGGATCGTAGCCAAAGCCGCCATTACCCGAGGGTTGGCGGGAGATTTCGCCTTCGACCTTGCCGTGGTAATTAGCGATTTCCATCCCATTTTTGGCGAGGACCAGGGTGCATAAGAAGCGGGCGCTGCGCTGGTTTTGATCGGCCATTTCGGTGATGAGGCGTTGGTTATTTTTTGCATGGTTGCCTTCTTCTCCTCCGAAGCTCGAAGACCAGACACCTGGGGCGCCTCCGAGGGCATCGACCTCAAGACCTGAGTCGTCGGCTAGAACTAAGCCATCGATGTGGCGGCTGATGCCCAGAGCTTTGAGTCGGGCATTTTCGAGAAAAGTGGTTCCGGTTTCTTGGATTTCGGGGAGATTGGGAAAATTTGTTACGTCTAGGATCTCGAATCGTGTGCCTAGAATGTGGCGGATTTCCTCGGTTTTGTGGGAGTTTCGAGTGGCAATGACGAGGCGAGGGAGTTCAGGCATGAATAAAGTTTGGGATTTTTTTTGTCATTCGCCAAGATTTTTAGAATAAATGGGTTTTGTTACGTATCTTTATAACGATGAAAAATTTAAACAAGCTAGTGGTGTATTCGGTTTGTGTTGCGAGCATGGTGTCGAGTGCTTTTGCAAGTGCGCCAAAAGGCTGGGAAACGGATTTGGATGCTGCACTTGAAATCGCCAAAAAAGAAAAAAAGGCAATCATGTTAGAATTTACGGGATCCGATTGGTGTCCTCCGTGTATCATGATGGGCAAGAAAGTTTTCTCTAAAGAAGAGTTTTATAAAGAAGCATCCAAGAAATATGTTTTGGTGCATTTGGATTTTCCTAAAGCGGACGAAGAGTTGAAAAAGAAGAACCAACCGCATCTGGAGAAATATAAAGTAGAAGGTTTCCCGACTGTGGTGTTGTTAGATTCAGAGGGTAAAGAGTTTGGTCGCTTTATTGCCTCAAAATATCCTGAAATTAAACCATTCCTCGAACACCTTGCGCTCTCCCTCGAAAACAAAGATCTAGATTAAAAAATTATGAAAAAACTAATACTAACACTGATGGTGTCTTTTGCAGCCGTGTCATTCTCAATGGGTGCTGAAGGTTTATGGATGCACGATTTTGAAGCAGCCAAAGCCAAGGCGGCAAAAGAAGGAAAACCTATCTTCATCAACTTCACTGGCACGGATTGGTGTGGATGGTGCATTAAACTTGAGAAAGAAGTTTTCAGCCAAAAAGCGTTCCAAGATTATGCGAAGGAAAACCTGGTTTTGGTCGAAGTCGATTTTCCTAAGAAGAAAGAGCAAACTGCAGAGCTGAAAGAGCAAAACAAAAAGCTGGATAAGGAGTATGGTGTTGAGGGCTACCCGACCCTGTATTTATTGGATGCTAAGGGTAAAAAGCTCACGGAGGACATAGGCTACCGTGAGGGTGGACCTGAAGCGTATGTCGCTCATCTGAAGAGCTTGCTAAAAAAATAGATTTTAAGAACGCTTTTTTG
>JBILAN010000069.1:0-13284 GCA_044354135.1 Luteolibacter sp. | reverse complement strand
TTTTACCAACGTCTGCGCGAAAGCGGCAAACCGGCAAAAGTCGCTTACATCGCAGTGGCGAGAAAACTCCTGATACGTCTCAATACATTGGCGAAAAACCAACTATGCGGAATATAGTTGCTACCTTCATGAAAACTCTACGCTTGCAGGCTCGCTTCCTTAATGCACATTAGTTGCGTGAGAGGTTCTCCGTTGATACGCACGGCATTGGTTTTATTGGCGATCCTGGCCTCGGGATTGGTGTTTTCGCATTTAACAGCCGAGCCGAAATCGAAGCCTGCAGTTGGCGGTGAAACGACGGAACCTAAAACCAAGAAACAAATTCGCGCTCGCTACATTCTGACGCTTTCTGAGCGGGCGGCTTTTGTTGAAGTGACAAGCGCGGGTGAGCCTTCTTCGTGGAATCTTTCGTCGGAAAGCGGGATCGAGCCACTGACGGGCGACATCATCATCGATACAGACAAGCCCGTGGTTTATCTGAAAGTGAATTGGTATGAGTTGGGAGAAAGGCGCGGATTTGCGAAATTGACGATCGAGGCAGCGGGGCAGGAGACCGTCACGCGTGTGTTCGATGCGGAAGGAAATATCGATGAATTTTTGGAGTTAACATTTTGAAAGAAGAAACCCATCACGACTGTTGCGCGCATCACAGCCATCACCACGAACTGGTGATCCAGAGGCTGACGGTGTCGTATCGGGATATTTTGGCTCTCGATAGTGTTTCCTTCGCGACCTCATGCGGAAATCGCGTGGCATTGGTCGGGCCGAACGGGGCAGGAAAATCGACTTTGCTGAAAGCGATCGCAGGTCTGGTGCCGCGACAGTCGGGAAATATTTTATGGCGCGGAACTTCCGTGCAAAAGTGGTCACGTGAATTCGCCTATCTGCCGCAACGCGAGGAAATCGATTGGTCGTTTCCGATCACCGTTCGAGGCTTGGTGGAAATGGGCAGGTATCCGCAAACCGGTTGGTGGCGCAAGTTTTCCAACGAAGATCAGGCAGCGGTGGATAGGGCTTTGGAATCGCTGAATTTGAAAGATTTGCAAAACCGGCAAATCCGCGAACTTTCCGGAGGTCAGCAGCAACGCGCGTTCCTAGCGAGAGCTCTGGCGCAAGAGGCACATGTGCTTTTGTTAGACGAACCGTTCACCGGACTCGATCGCAATGCGTCGATTCTGTTAGGAGACCTACTGGCGAAACTCGCCGCAGAGGGACGCCTGATCATCGCCTCGCATCACGATCTTGGATCGGCGCCCTTGTTGTTCGATGAAGTCCTGGTGCTCAACACCCAACAGGTCGGCTTCGGCGATGTTGCATCGGTTCTAACCCCGTCACTGATTGCGAAAACGTTCGCGGTCACAGAAACCCAAAGTCATGTTTGAAGAACTTTTAAACAGCCCATTTTATCAACGCACCTTGGCGGCAGCGGCGTTCATCGGTTTCACCAATGGATTTTTCAGTGGCTTTGTGGTGTTGCGGAGAAATGCTCTATCGGTATCGGCCTTGTCGCACACCATGTTGCCGGGGATAGCGGTGGGGATTTTGATCACGGGTTATCTGTCGCAGTGGAATGCGTTCATCGGTGCCTTGTTCGCGGCGTTATTGGTCGGTTTGGGATCGGTCGCGGTGGCTCGTGGAAAACGGATCGCAGAAGGGACTTCGCTGGCGGTGCTCTACACTGCGGCGTTTGCCACGGGTGTGGCGATTCTACCTAAATTGGAAACCCGCACCGAACTCGAGCATTGGTTGTTCGGAGATATTTTAGCGATAGGAAACTCCGACCTCTGGATTGTCTACTCCATGGGTGCGGTGATTCTGATCTCGAGCAACCTCCTCATGCGGCCGTTGCTGCTGACCTTGTTCGAGCCAAACGTGGCGGCCGCACAGGGAGTGCCGACCCGTGCCATGCAATACCTCGTTTTCATGATGCTCGTGCTGGCGCTAGTTTCGTCGCTGCAAGCGGTTGGTTGCGTACTTTCCGTGGGCTTGCTCGTTACCCCAGCGGCGACGGTTTCTTTGCTCACGGATAAAACTTCAGCCTTGTTCTGGGGCGGGGGCTTGATTGGTGGTATCGGTTCGATTGCGGCGGTTTTGCTTTCGGCTCACCTCGGGATTTCGCCAGGTCCTGCCATCGTCATCTTGCTCGGAATTTTGTTTATTTTAGCCTATCTGTTCAGCCCAAAATACGGTCTTCTGTTTCCGAAATTTATTTTCAGCCAAAGACCATGAACGAACTTTCTGAAATTCTCAACGTATCCGTTAACTCTGGAAAACTCCTCGAATCTGCAAAAAAAAACATCGAATCCTTATTAGCAGGAGCTGCAAGTGATTTACCCAAACAAACGGTCAGTGAGTTGTTATCGGCTGAAAATTATTCCGAACTTAACGACAGATTTTTTAAAACCCTAGCCTTCGGCACCGGCGGCTTGAGGGGGCGCACGATAGGACGCACTATCACCGCATCCGAGCAAGGCGGAGGTGGGCCCAATGGCCGACCCGAGTTTCCATGCGTCGGCACAGCGACCATGAATTACTATAACGTCTCCCGCGCGATTCGCGGCTTGATTACATATATGAAATCGGTGGGCACGAAAAGCGGTGGCAAAGTGACATTTGTGTTCGCGCACGACACCCGACATTTCTCGAAAGACTTTGCGGATTTCTGCGCGAAAGTTTGTGCCGAGCATGGTTGCGATGCGTATGTGTTCGATGGCCCGCGCTCGACCCCGCAGTTGTCGTTTGCGATCCGCCAGCTGCGTGCGGATTCAGGTGTGGTAATCACGGCCAGCCACAACCCATCGCACGATTGCGGTTTCAAAGCCTATTTCAACGACGGCGCACAAATCGTCGAGCCACACGCGACAGCGATCATTGGTGAAGTCAACGCCGTGACCAGCGAACGCTACGAGCCTTTGCCGATCGGGGAACAGGGGACGATCAAAACTTTGGGCAAAGATTTCGATGAGGTTTACATCTCACGTCTCAAAACCCTGTTGTTGCAGCCGGAATTGCTGAAAACCGCTACCACGAAAATCGTTTTCACCAACCTCCACGGCACTGGCGGACACATCAACGTACCGATGCTGCACGATCTGGGCTTCGAGGTTCTAACCGTTCCCGAGCAGGACATCCAGGACGGACGTTTCCCAACCGTCGATTCACCGAATCCGGAAAACGGCCCTGCGCTTGCGATGGCGATCCAACTCGCCGAATCCTCTGGCGCGGAGATTGTGATCGGTACCGATCCGGATGCGGATCGCATGGGTGTGGCGGCTTGCGATGATCAGGGCAAAATGGTTTTACTTACGGGAAACCAGATCGGTTCCTTGATGGCGTGGTATCGTTTGAAAATCATGTTCGAACTGGGTTGGATCAGTCACTCCAACCGCACCCGCGCGGTATTGGTCAAAACCTTCGTGACCACCGAGTTGCAAACCGCCATCGCTGACTCGTTCGGAGTCTCGGTGGTTGATACTCTAACAGGTTTCAAATACATATCCGCCAAGCTCAAGAAATACGAGGACGCGATCCCGGTCGGTAAGAAAGGCGATTACCGCAGTCTGACCGAAGACCAAACCCGTGCCTTGCGTTTGGAATACTCCCGCTTTTTCGTCTTCGGTGGAGAAGAAAGCTACGGCTACCTCGGATCCGACTCCGTGCGTGATAAAGATGCCAACGGCGCGACCCTCATGTTCGCGGAAGTGGCAGCCTACGCGAAGTCGGTTGGCAAAACCTTACCCCGACTTCTCGACGAGCTTTACGAACAATTCGGATATTTCCTTGAAGTCGGTAAATCCCTGACCATGGAAGGTGCCGATGGCGCAGCGAAAATCCAAGCGCTCGCCAACTCCTACGCAAAACATCCTCCACAAGTGATCGATGGATTCGAGGTGACCCGTTTCCGCGATTTCTCAGCGCAGGACATCTACGATCAGGAAGGTGATTTGTTACCGAAGGAAAAAATGCTGTTTTTTGATCTCGCCGATGGTCGCTCGTTCGCCGTTCGTCCTTCCGGAACGGAGCCGAAGATCAAATACTACCTCTACGGAAAATCGAAAGTCAGCGGAGATCTTGCGGCGACGAAACAACAGGTCGCGAATGCGATCGAAGCTCTATGGAAGTGGATTGAAAACGATGCGAAATCGCGGGGGTGAGATGGAGTTTTGATAGGTAGGGTCAACACGCCGTGTTGACCGTGAAATCAAAAAGGCAGGGATGCGTATCCTTACGCGTCCATATCTTGCAGCCCTGATAACGAAAAGGGATCGATGGGATATTAAGCGCCTTCAGATATGGACATTTAGGGATAAAGGTCCCTGCCTATATTGGCTTACATTCACCCGACCACCGACTTCGCGACGGAGTCCAACATGCCATTGACGAAGCGATTGGAATCCGTAGTCCCGAAGCGTTTAGCGAGCTCGATGGCTTCGTTGATGATGACCTTGTGGGGGGTGTCGGTTTTGATGAGTTCGTAGGCTCCCAAACGCAGCACCGCGCGATCCACGGGATCGATCCGTTCCGGCGAGTAGTTTTCCACAAGGGCGGAAAGTTTTTCATCGATCTCCGGTTTGCAGGCGAGAACGGCGTCGACCAAGGCATCGGTCTGGGTGATGAGAGCGGAGATCTCGGCTTTGGATTGGCGGATTTTTGCAAGGTCGGCTTGATCGGGAAAACTCTCAGGGGTCTCAACCATACGGATGCGATCGGAAATGCGTTGCAATCGGCGAATGCTGGCATTGAGGGATTCGATCTGAGGTTTCAGATTGGGAAAATCCTCGCTGGATTTGAGAAACTGATTACGATTGAAAGCGAGGTCGCGGTCGACGCCGAAGAATTTAGAAAGCGCGGCATCGAGCTCGTCGGCAACATATTGGTCATCGCCTGCTTTGGGAGTTTTTTCGAGTTCTCCATAGGAAATGCTCCATGAGGATTCGAGTGCGAGGAGTCGATTCAAAGCGGTTAGCAAAGACTCAGCCGCGGGTAGGGCGGTGATATGGGCTTTGGCGACTTCGGCGCGATCGACGAATTCGACGAGACGGGTTTGGCGGCCGATGGCGAGGTGCTGTACCGTGCGGAAGGTGGCGACGGACAGATGTTTGCGATCTGTTTCTGTTAGAAACTGCCAGAATGGTTTGCGCAATTCTGCGGGTGAGGCACCGCCTTCTATATCGGCGCAGTAGAGAAATTGGATGGCGGCTTCTCGGATTTGCCTACGGCTTGGCATATCTTTATTTAAACTTGTTCGTGTAGGGTTTCGGTGTCGATTTCTCGATTTCCGAGAAGACGTCGATCATGCCTGCGGCTGCCCTGGCAGCTTCTCGGCCTCGATTCATGCTAGCCGCGATGCAACGTGCATGCGCTTGTTTTTCGTCTTCGACGAGAAGGACTTCGTGAATCACTGGTAGGCAACGTTGGACGGCAAGGTTTTGGAGAGATTGGGTGACAGATGATGCCACGAGGTCGGCGTGATGGGTGTCTCCACGAATGATCAGACCTAGGGCGATGATGCAGTTCAGATCATCGCGTTGCATCGATTTAGCAACCGCCACAGGAATTTCGAAGGCGCCTGGAACACGAATCAGGTCGATACGAGCAGCAGGGATGAGTTTGCCCAGTTCGGAAATGGCGTTTTCCACAAGGGCATCCGTGAACTGCTCGTTGTATTTTGAAGCTACGATACAAATCCTGACCTTGTGGCCGATGACTCGTGGTTTGGGTTGCAGCGCAGTGGACATGTGTTGGATATGAAGGGATGCGAAATAAATGTCAACTGGCAGGGATGATCAAATGTCAGTTGTTTTGATGGAACATTTCAGGAAGCTAAGCAACCTGGGCAGTTTTGAGCGAAGTGATTGGGCTTGATTTCGGAGAGTTCGGGTGGCGATTCGGTCACACAAATCGCAGGATTTCCTAGGAGATTACGGGGTTGGAAGGCGCATCCTTTGGGAGGATTTGCGAGATTCGGAGGCAGGCCGGGGATGGTGATCAAGGGTTGGCCTTTGGGTTGAGCAGATGGGATCGATTTCAACAGTGACCGTGTGTAGGCGTGGAGGGGATTGCTGAAAAGGTCTTTGCGCAGGGCGCTCTCGACGATGCGGCCAGCATACATCACGTTGATATGGTCGCAGACTTCGGAAACGACGGCGAGATCATGAGTGATGAAAATAATCGCAGTGCCGAGTTTTTCCTGTCTGTCTTTGATGAGATCTAACACTTGTTTCTGCACGGTGACATCGAGGGCGGTGGTTGGCTCATCACAAATCAGAAGCTCGGGTTTAGTAATGAGCGCCATGGCGATCATGACGCGTTGGCGCATGCCGCCTGAAAATTCGTGAGGATAAGAATGGATGCGTTTTTCTGGTTCAGGAATGCCGACCTCGGCAAGAGCGTCGATGGCACGGGTGAGCGCGGCTTTTCCTTTGATGTTTTCGTGGAGCTCCAGAGGCTCGGTGATTTGATCGCTGATCCGCATATAGGGATTCAGTGAGGTCATCGGGTCTTGGAAAATCATCGAAATGCGTTTTCCACGAATCCCGCGAAGTTCTATCTCCGTTGCGCTAAGAAGATCGATTCCATCGAACATCGCCGTGCCGCGAACAATGCGACCCGGAGGCGTCGGAATCAAACCGAGCAGGGAGTAGCAGGTTACCGATTTCCCCGAACCCGACTCGCCGACGATCCCCAGTGTCTCGCCGCGCTCAAGTTTGAACGAGACATCCTCGACCGCATGAACCACGCCATTACGTGTGTAAAAGCGAGTGGTGAGGTGGTTGACATCGAGGAGCATAGTGGAAAAAACTTTAAACTTTAAATTTTAAACTCCAAAGAAAGAACTGGATAAATTTGGACTAGGCTTTGTCTAGAATCGAATTCCAGTGTTCGATGTTGTCTTTTTGATTTTCGAACAAGTCTGTGGTGTCGTCGTGTATGGTGACGGATGTGATTTTATCACCGACCCCGTTGAATTTGCATCCACGCTCGCCGGTGTTGTTTTTGCCGGTAATTTTCCCAACGATATCCAAACCGTTGGTTACTTGCCCGAAGACGGAGTGGCGGTTATCGAGGAAAGGAGTGGGGGTGGTGGTGATGAAAAACTGGGAGCCGTTGGTTCCTGGGCCAGCGTTCGCCATGGAGAAAACCCCTGGAGCTGCGTGACGGAGATCGGGATGAAATTCATCTGCGAACTTGTAACCTGGGCCGCCGCGACCGCTTTCGGTTGGATCGCCACCTTGGAGCATGAAACCATCGATCACACGATGGAACGCCACGCCATTATAATAACCGCGCTTGGAGAGATTGAGAAAGTTTGCGCAAGTGATGGGGGCTTTTGAGGCGTAAAAAGTAGCGTCGATGTCGCCTGCGGTGGTGTGGAGTGTGATTTTGATGTCGTTCATGATGTTTAGAAAAAGGAGTTTGACGCCGCGATGTTGGGGAAATCTTCCCGTTCATCCAAGCCATATTTCGTGTATTCCGAAAAGGAGCGGGGGTGTCTCATTTTTAATATGAAATATCGAACCGTGCAAGATCGTTGGCCCTCATGCCGTGAGGCCCGGCAGTTCTCATTTTGTTGCTTGGACAAATGCTTCCGATTTCGCACCCTCCACCTGTGAGTCATACACCATCTGATTGGGATAGTAGCAAAAGCATTGCGAAGAGCATGCTGCGTGATCGCGTGACGCGACGGAAACTGCTGGGTTATTGGGTGTTGTTGATTTTGGGCTGGATCGTTCTTGGGATGTGGGGCGTTGATGAATGGCTTGCCGATAACGCGGTGCGTTTCATTGTCTGGTGGGGCGTGTGCATGTTGTTCACTCTCATGCTGATCCTGTTTGCGCTGTATGATGCGCTTTCAGTGGTTCGTGAGGAGAGAGAAAAAAGAGATTTATAAAAATTCTGCTCGAATCGCCGCGTTGAGATCGTGTGCATGTTGCACCGGATGATTGGATCCAATGAAGACAGGTTTTTCTGAATCTGGTACACCATCCCTGCCATGCGAGCCTTTCACGAGTTTTGCATCCAATGGAATCACTTCTAACAAGCCGCGAATACCGAGTTTTTTCTTCAACAGGAACTTCGCGATTTTCAATTTCGGACAACAGATGGCTGGATCGATGAAAAGCTCGCAGGGGTCGTAGCCGGGTTTGCGGTGGATATCGATGGTGCGGGCGAAGTCGGGAGCGACGTTGTCGTCTTTCCAGAAATAGTAGGTGAACCAGGCATTTGGCTTGGCGATGGCAATGAGGTCGCCTGCGCGGTCATGGTTGCGGTCGCGGATTTCATCGATGCCTGAGGTTTTTTCTAACAAATCACGAACTTCGTTTTGGATGGCTGGATCGTTGATGTATATGTGAGCGACCTGATGGTCGGCCACGGCGAATACTTTGCATCCACCGTAGTCGAGAGTTTCATGGCCTAGTTCGTTTTTGATCGAGAGCCAACCTTTATCGCGGAAAAGGCGATTGAGGTGGATGGGTTGATCGACGGGTGAGATGCCGTATTCGGAGAGGAGCAGGACGCGGATGTTGCGGGATTCGTAGAAGGAGATGAGATCGGTGACAACGCGATCGATCGCAAGGACTTCGTTCGGGATGTTAGATGCCGATGGTCCGTCTTTCTGCAGGCAGTAATCGAGATGTGGAAGATAAACTAGGGAGAGGGTGGGCTGATGTTTTTCCTCTACCCATTTCGCTGAGTTGGCGATCCATTCCGAAGAAGCGATCCCTGCCGCAGGTCCCCAGAAGGCAGGGAAGGGAAACGGACCGAGATCGGCTTTGATTTCATCACGCATTGCCATCGGCTGGGTGTGGAAATCGAAATGTTTCGATCCATCCGCAGGGTAAAGCGGGCGCGGGGTGATCGTAAAATCTGCGTTGGAATACATGTTATACCACCAGAATAATTTCGCGCAGGTGAAGTTCGGGTTGGTGGCTTTGAGCTCGCGACGGAGCGTGTCCCAGATTTTTTCGCCGTGGACGATGTGGTTGGACTGTTTCCAAAAACGCACTTCGGCGCTCTCGCGGTCATACCAACCATTGGCGACGATACCGTGTTGTTCCGGTGGTGTGCCAGTTAGAATGGACGACTGTGCAGTGGTCGTCAGGGCGGGAAAAGCGGGCTTGTAGGTTTGTAAGCCATGCTTTTCCGCGAACGCAGTCATCCCGGGTGCGTTTTCCCCGAGCAGGGATTTGGAGAGGCCAACGATGTTTAAGACGGCGAGTCGCATGTTCGATGAGACTTTAGGCGTCAAATTTCAAAGTCCAAGCGTGAAGTATGGGCAGGGTAATGATGATTGCTTGATCTTACGGTAAAGATTGGAAGGATGAATCCATGTTCAAGAAAGTGCTTGAGTCCCTCGAAAAAGCCAATGTTCGGGCGAAGCTGATGAATGGCGGATTGGCGTGTCCGGATTGCGGAGGGTCAGCGGGGGAGCTTCCGCAGAATTGGGGTGATGTCATGGTTTGTGCAGCGTGCGGCGCTAGGGCTTCGCTGACCGAATGGGCGGCCAGTGCTGATTCTGATCACAGAGCTGGAATCGCGGATCAACCTCCAGTTGATACAAAAATCCGACGCGAAACCGTAGGCGAGAATTTGGTCATCTGGCACATTCCAGCGACTGGAAAATTCGGATTTTTCATGGTTTTTTCCGTCCTTTGGTTGCTAATCACGGGAGCTGTCAGCGGTGGTTTTCTGGTGACTATTTTGACCGGAGGAAAAATCGAAGGAGATCAGCCAGCTTGGGTGATGATTCCATTTTTCGGGATTTTCTGGGCGGTTGGCTTGAGGATGTTGTATGCGGCTTTCCGGCAGAAATATATGACGCACAGGGTAAGTATTGGTAGTGATACGGTTACGCTTCGCAAAGAGATGTTCGGCAAGAGCAGTGAGAAATCGCTGGCAAGATCCAGTATCGCTGCCATTTCTCAGAAAGAATTTTACCAACAAAACTATAAGCCAATCTACGGAATCGAGATCCGAGGTTTGGATGGAAAAATGCGTTTCGGATCGTCTCTAACAGATGATGATAAGGCATGGTTGGTCGCGGATTTCAATAAGGTGCTTCAAAGCGGCAAGAAGCCTGCATCTCAACACGAAACGAATGCTCCAGCAGGGGCGTTGGCGCCGATTAAGTTGGTCAATAACCGAAAATCGGTTTTCTCCATAACGATTCCCAAGCCGGGTGCGAGTGCGATCGTTGGCTCGCTCATTTTTGCCATAATTGGAATCGGTTTTGCTTGTATCGGAATCTTTGCAATCGAAGGTGAACCGTTTCCTAAAGATCAATCCGGCGGAGTCATGACGTTGTTCCATTTTTTGTTAGCTAATGGATTCCTCACAATATGGACGCTGATTTCCTCAATCTTCGCCGTGGCGGGTGTGTGGATGGCTTTTTCAACGCTAAAGGGAGTAGGTAAAGACCGTCGCATCGAAGGTAGCGAATCCCAGATATTTCTCCGCACTTATCAAAATGGATTGGTTTCCGATGAGAAATCGTTTCCACGCCAACAAGTGCATGACATCCGCGGGACGGAGTCAGGAAAATCGAATGGAACTAAGATGAAGCGTGTCGAGCTTATCGTCGGTGATAAAACGGAAAAAATCGCTAACTGGATGGACGGCGATCTGGCGGATAAGTTGATTCGGGAGGTTAAGGAGGCGTTGGGGAAGTGAGGGATACTGTCGGCTTGATTATTGGCTACTTCATTCGCGGCAGAGATGGATTGGCTACCTTTCGCTGTGCTCCACTCCGCCCCTGCGGATTGCGCTTCGCGGAAGGAATGATTTTTCGCCATGGGCGAAATCGGCAGTCAAACCCTGTTTCGCTGCGCTCAAGGGGATCTCGTTCCACCCTGAAACGCCATCACCCCAGCCCCGAAATTCGAGGCTGGGGTGATGGCGGGCAGAGAGGGATTCGAACCCTCGGTAACATTACTGCTACACACGCTTTCCAAGCGTGCTCATTCGACCACTCTGACATCTGCCCTTGGAGCGCGGGACGCTAGGTAGGGTCGGATGGCTGGGCAAGCTCATTTTTTGATGAATGAACTTTTTTACCAGCTATTCAAGCCTGCCGTCGGTTCTAGGCCGTGGATGAGGTTAAATGATTGCACGGCCTGACCGCCTGCGCCTTTGACCAGGTTGTCTTCGGCGGACATGAGAATTAACCGATTCGTGCGAGCATCGATCGCAAAACCGATGTCGATGAAATTGGTGCGGGTGACCATTTTCGTATCGGCTGGTTTACCCTGTCCGAGCAGGCGGACAAACGTGGCATCGGCATAAGCCGATTCGAGAGCAGAATTGATTTGATCAGCAGTAACACCATCGAGAAGTTTCACGGTGGTGGTGGTGAGGATGCCGGAGTTTACTGGAATCAAATGCGCAATAAATGAAATGGTCACGGTTTCTCCAGCGGCAAGCGAGAGTTCCTGTTCGATTTCTGACAGATGCCGATGTTTGGGCACGCCATAAGCGCGCGCCGATTCATTGCATTCGCAGAAAAGCAAAGGAACATCCGCTTTCCGTCCCGCTCCACTGACTCCGCTCATCGAGTTAGCGACGATGGTCTTAGGGTCGATGAGTTTTGCTTTCAGCAATGGAACCAAAGGCAAGATGATGCTGGTTGGATAACAACCTGGCGATGCAATGAGGCGCGCGGTTCTGATGGCTGGAGCATGAATTTCAGGAAGACCGTAAACCGCTTCGCTGAGTAGTTCAGGTGCGGGATGCGGGTGGTTGTAGAACATTTCATAAATTTCAGCGGACCGGAGTCTGAAATCCGCACTGAGGTCGATGACTTTGATATTCCGCTTTAGAAGGGCAGTTGCAATATCCGCCGCTACACCGTGGGGGAGTGCAAGGAATGCGACCTTCGCACCAGATTTGGCGATTAAGTCAGGATCGGGTAGGGTGAATTTTAATTCAGCCGAAGTCGATTTTGTGAATCTTGGGAAAACTTCATCGATTCTTTTACCTTCTTCGGTACGTGAGGTTACAGCAGTAAGTTCGACGGCTGGATGACTTAGAAGAATTCTAAGCAACTCCATACCTGTGTAACCGCTGGCTCCTACGATCGCTGTCTTGATTTTGTTCACGAGAAATTCATCACATGGTTTTACGTGCTTGCCAATAAGGGAATCCGCTGCTTTTTTAACCATCTTTCCGGAAACGGGCTATAGCGCAGCCTGGTAGCGCGCTACACTGGGGGTGTAGAGGTCGTGGGTTCGAATCCCGCTAGCCCGACCAAACCCCACCACCCAAGTCGTTGGGTGGTGGGGTTTGGTCTTCCTAGTAAGTGAGCCCCTTGTGCCTGAGGCGAAACGGGTTCGACTGCCGATTTCGCTCATAGCGAAAATTCATACGACCCGCGAAGCGCATACCGCAGGGACGGAACGGAGTGTAGTCAATCCCGCCGGTTTGCTATGCAAGTCGGCAATAACCTAACCTGCGTTTTTTCCACCAAGTTTCCAAAATCTCTTCGCGACATTTTTTTATTCCCTAGAAACTTGTGCTGGGTAGCATGACCAAGTCTTGAAAAACACATTTGTTAATGAATACCCTTAAAACTCATATCATAAAAGTTTCAGGCGTTTGCTTGGCCCTCTTTGCATCGACATTTTCGTCCAAGGTAATGGCCCAAAACAAGCCAGCGGCTCCTGCACAAACGCCATACTACGTTGCGGGCTACACGCCATTATTTAATCCTTTCCCCAATATCACGGACAGGGGGCCATGGTTGGTTAGAAACTTGGGCCCAGTAGGAATCGGCATCCAGTTGATTCGCCCCGGTATGACGATGCAGATTAACAACGTCGAACTAGGCTCGCCAGCTGAAGCGACTAAAAAACTTCAGAAGGGTCAGATCATTGAGAGTATCAACGGCGTCGTGCTCAAAGACACCGACCCTCGTATTATCCTCGGTGATATTGTCACAGAGGCAGAATCCAAGGACGGCAAAGTCGTTTTAAAAATCAAAGATGTCGGCGATGTGACCGTGCAGATTCCCGTAATGGGAACTTACAGCAAAACGTGGCCATTGAACTGCCCGAAATCTGATAAAATTGTTAGAAATCTTGCTGATCTTATCGGAAAACAAGCCGAGCCCAAATGGGGATCGGTTATTTTCCTGTTGTCCACTGGTGAAGAGAAAGATCTCGAAGTGGTGAAGCGCTGGATGAAAGATATTAAATTTACAAGTACGATGAGCTGGCAGAAAGGTTACACGGGTCAAGGTCTCTGTGAATATTATCTGCGTACAGGGGATCAAAACGTCCTGCCTGTTAT
>JBILAN010000017.1:0-42326 GCA_044354135.1 Luteolibacter sp. | reverse complement strand
TCCGCCATACCATCGTGGCGGATGTTGTTGAGCGCTGCGAGATCGTCGAGCATCGCGCGTCGGTCTGAGCGATCCATACCCGCCGGATCATTGAGATAAAGGACAGGATCTTTTCCGCTGCGGAACTGCACGCCTTGATGGTTGGATGGAAGGAACCCGCTGCCCCATAGGCGGGAGAAAATCGGCTGACCGGGATTTTTGCCGGTTCCTTGGGAAACGAGAACCACATAAGCGGGCAGGTTTTCGTTCATGCTGCCGAGGCCGTAGGAAACCCAGGAACCCATGCTGGGGGAGCCAGGAAACTGCGAGCCGGTGTTGATGAAGGTGATACCGGGATCATGATTGATCGCTTCCGTATGCATCGAACGGATCACCGCCATCTCATCCGCGACCTTCGCGGTGTGGGGCAAGAGGTCGCTGATCCATTGGCCGCTGTTGCCGCGTTGTTTGAACTCGGCGAGACTTTTGCAAACAGGGAAGTTTTTCTGACCCGATGTCATACCTGTTAGACGCTGACCTTGACGAACGGAGTCGGGCAGATCCTGACCGTGGACTTTTTCCAAATGCGGTTTGTAATCGAAAAGATCGATGTGTGAAGGGCCGCCGGATTGAAAAAGGTAGATGACGCGTTTCGCTTTAGGTGCGAAATGGGATCGGCCTAGCGAAGCGGCATTGCCTGACACATTCGAATCGGCTGCAAGCAGAGTGCGCGCAGCCATCGCACCGATGCCGAGACCGGTGAGTCCGAGGAAACTGCGGCGGGAGAGAGAGTTGAGGTGGGTGTCGATGGGGTTCATCTTAAAAAATTCAGTTGGATAATTTTAACCGCAGAGACGCAGAGGGTCGCAAAGCAGAGAGATCGATAGCGAACATTTTTTATTGCCATGAAATGTTTGATGCTTGGAAGGAATGAAATGGAGTCAAAGCTAGGGTTGATAAATTGGAAAATTCTGACTTATGGGCGATTAATGAATTCGTCGAGGTTGATGAGGGTGGATCCGAGCATCGCGTAGGCGGCTTGTTCGGGCGTGCCGGCGAGGGTTTTAGAATCGGCTTCGTTTTTGGTGTAACGTTCGAGGTGGCGAGCGAGGGATTTTTCTAACAATTTAATTTCTTCTGATTTCGGCGAGCGTCCAGTGGCGAGTCGGAATCCATGAGTGATGCGAGAGGTAGGTGAATTGCCTCCATCTGCCATCATGCGTTTGCCAAGGGCGATGCCTGACTGGACGAACTGCGGTTCGTTCATGACGACCAAGGCCTGCAGGGGTGTGTTGGTTGCATTGCGCACAACCGCGCAGGTTTCACGAGTGGGTGCATCGAACAACATCATAACAGGCGGAGGCGAGGTACGTTTCCAAAAAGTATAGAGACTGCGACGTTTCACTGAAGCCCCCTGCCCCTTGAGAAATATCTGGGCGGTGAAAGCGGGCACATAACCGAAGTGACTTATTTCCCTCCACAGATCGGGCTGGGGCGGATGGACCCCGGGTCCGCCCACGGCCGGGTTCAGTAAGCCACTCACGGCAAGCGCCTGGTCGCGGATGATTTCAGCAGGCAGACGGGTGCGTGGTGAGCGGGCAAGTAACTCGTTGCGGGGATCTTTTTCCAAATGTTCCGGAGTCGATGCTGCAGAGCGACGGTAGGCTTCTGAGGTCAGGATGGTTTTGAGCACATGGCGTATGTCCCATTTATTTTCGACGAGATCGACCGCCATCCAGTCTAACAACTCGGGATGGGTAGGCCATGAGCCTTGATTTCCAAAATCACCTGCGGTTTCGACGATGCCGCGACCAAAGACCATTTGCCATGTGCGGTTGACCGCTACACGTGCGGTGAGCGGATGATCAGGACGGGTGATCCAGCGCGCGAGGTCGAGTCGGGTTGGCGAAGCGGCTGCATCCAAATTGGGTAATACTGCGGGGACGCCAGTGGTGACTTCCTCGCCGTATTGATCATAAGCACCACGTACAAGAATGTGGGTTTTGCGGAGTGTAGGTTTGTGATCCATGACCATCACCGAAGTGTGGCCCCGATCCAGATCGCGTTTCAGAACTTTGATTTCCTCCTCGATAGATTTATTTAGCTGATTGATTCGAGCTGCGAGTTCTGGTGGAGGATTGGTCTTAAAATGTTCGAGTTCCGCAATGCGTGCTTTAAGCTGATCCATTCCGCCATCACCAAGTGGTGATTTGTAATTCATCACCGGAGGTGTACTGGCATTCGTCGCACCTTTTCCAGGTTCGGAGGAGGTATTGAAGAAGGCATATATCTGGAAAAATTCCTTTTGGGAAATCGGATCGTATTTGTGATCGTGGCACTGAGCACACTTCATCGTTAAACCCAGAACGGAAGTGGAAACGGCATCGACTTTATCGATGGTGTAATTGACGCGGTATTCTTCTTCAATCGTCCCGCCCTCATGCGTGTTCATGCTGTTGCGCAGAAATCCTGTCGCCGCGATTTGGTCCGGTGTGGCGTTAGGAATGAGATCGCCAGCGATCTGTTCTAATAGAAATTGATCATAGGGCTGGTTCTTTTGAAACGCGTTGATCACCCAATCCCGCCAACCCCACATGTCGCGATGATCGTCGATAGAATAGCCGTGAGTATCGGAGTATCTTGCTCCATCGAGCCATGGTAGTGCCATGCGTTCGGCAAAATGAACGGAGTTCATTAAGCGATCAATGAGTTTTTCCCAGCGATCCGGCGCGTGATCTGCGAGATAGGCATCGATATCCGCTAGCGATGGTGGCAAACCTGTTAGATCCAGATAAACGCGACGGACTAAAGTTTCAGGATCGGCTACTTGACTGGGTTTTAGGTTTTCCTCCGTCAGGCGTTGGTTAACAAAATGATCGATAGGATTTGTTCCTGCTGGAACTTGGGATTTTTTTGGGGCAACGAATGACCAATGAGGTTCGTAAACCGCCCCTGCTTTGATCCAGCGCTTCAGGGTATCGATGTCTTTTGATGGCATCGCCACCATGTGAGCTTCTGGTGGAGGCATCACATCATCAGGATCCTTGGAGAGAATGCGGCGGATGATTTCGCTCTTTTCTGGATTTCCGGGAACGATGGCCATCACTCCGTCACGATTTGCAAGCGCCTGTTCGCGAATATCGAGCCGCAATTCCCCACCCTTATCTTTGGCATCCTGACCATGACAAAAGAAACAATTTTCAGAGAGGATAGGGCGAATGTCCTTGTTGAAGCTCGATACATCATCACCAGCCGCCGAACCCATGGCGCACAGCAGTAAGGCATTAGGTAGAAATTTCGTGAGCGAGGACATCTGGGGAAAAATCCGGGTTAGCTTTTTCTTCAGGCGATGATTTTCGTGAGAATGTGGCCGTGCACGTCCGTAAGCCGGAAATCTCGGCCTTGGTAACGATACGTCAAGCGAGTATGATCGATGCCCAATAGGTGCAGTGCTGTCGCATTCAGATCGTGGATATGGACGGGATCTTTGACGACATTGTAGCTAAAGTCATCCGTTTCCCCAAAGACGTGGCCGCGTTTGATGCCGGCACCGGCCATCCAGATGCTGAAGCAACGAGGATGATGATCACGGCCATAATTGTCGGCAGTGAGCTTTCCTTGGGAAAAGACCGTGCGGCCGAACTCGCCACCCCAGATCACTAGGGTATCTTCGAGCAAGCCTCGCTCTTTCAATTCCATGATCAATGCGGCACTGGGTTGATCCACATCGTAGCACTGGCTTTTGATTCCGCTCGGCAAGTTGTCATGCTGATCCCAGCCACGATGATATAGCTGAATGAAGCGCACGCCGCGCTCGGCCAGCCGTCGTGCGAGAATGCAGTTCGCGGCATAACTGCCCGGTTTGCGCGCCTCGGGACCATAGCGCTCGAACACTGACTCTGGTTCTTTTGAGAGATCGGCGAGCTCTGGAACACTGGACTGCATGCGATAGGCCATTTCAAATTGATCGATGCGATTGCGTGTTTCCGGATCCTGATACTGATCGAGTGCCAGATGATTGAGTTCGGAAAGCTCGTCGAGCATCGCGCGTCGGCGCGCGTCGGTGATGCCCGCGGGATTGGTTAGATATAATACCGGATCCTTGCCAGGTGTGAAACGTACGCCTTGATATTTCGCAGGAAGAAATCCCGAACCCCACATGCGTTCATGCAAGGGTTGCGCGTTCGTATTTCCACTGGGTCGCGAAACCAGCGCAACAAAAGTTGGCAGGTTTTCATTCATCGTGCCGAGACCATAGGACACCCAGGAACCGAGTGATGGCCTGCCACCGATTTGATGACCGGTTTGTAACAAAGTCATTGCCGGATCGTGATTGATCGCCTCGGTATGCATCGAGCGGACCACGCAGATTTCATCCGCGATCTTGGCGGTATGTGGCAGTAATTCGCTGATCCACATGCCGCTTTCACCGTATTGTGAGAAGTTGTAGACCGATGGCGCGATCGGAAACCTTGCCTGACCTGAAGTCATACCTGTTAGACGTTGCTCACCACGCACGGAGGCGGGGATGTCTTTGTCGAACATTGCCTTCAGTCCCGGCTTGTAATCAAAAGTCTCCAACTGTGAGGGAGCCCCTGCTTGGGTCAACCAGATCACGCGTTTTGCCTTCGGAGCAAAATTCGGCGCGGAAAATACTCCTTTGGCAAAGAGCTGCGGATTCAGCAACGATGCCAATGCCGCCGAGCCGATTCCAAGACTCGTGCGTCCGAGAAACTGTCTGCGCGTTACATGTAATGGATCGAGTGGGTGCATGTTGTTAGGGTTTGGTAACAGTTTCATCCATGCACAGCAAGGTACTTGCGACGGTAGCAAATGCCGCCAATTCAATAGGATTGAGCTGTGAATCGCTAGGCGTATCTCCGACCGAGAGGAATGCTTTGGCTGCGGCCGGATCTCTAGTGAAATCCTCGAAGGCGCGACGGTAAGCACGATCGAGGATCGCTATCTCAGTAGGTTTTGGTGTGCGGGCCAGCACCGTACGGAAGCCAAAAGCAAGGCGTGCAGCGGTATCGTCCGAAGACCGTATCATGCGTGCGGCAAGGAAACGGCTCGCCTCGACATAAGTCTCATCGTTCATCAGGTTGAGCGCTTGCAAGGGCGTGTTGCTGCGCGGTCTTTGCAGGGAGCAAACCTCGCGAAATGGCGCGCCGAAGGATAGCATCGCGGGGTGAGGGACCGAGCGTTTCCAGTAGGTGTAAAGACTGCGGCGATAGAGATTCTCGCCCTTGTCTTTGACGTAGGTATTCACACCGCCTTGCGCAGTGACTTGCTCGTATAAACCGGGCGGATGATAAGGTTTCACCGAAGGACCGCCAATCTTGTTCACCAGCAAGCCGCTGATGGCCAGAGCCTGGTCACGGATGAATTCGCCCATCAACCGATTGCGGGAACCGCGTCCGAGCAGTCGATTTTCGGGATCTATTTCTAACAACTGAGGAGTGAAATGCGAGTGCTGGCGATAGGCTGAACTGGTCACAAGCATTTTCATCAAACGCTTCACATTCCAACCGTTGCTGACGAAATCCTGTGCCAACCAGTCGAGCATTTCAGGATGCGATGGTAGGTCTCCTTGAGTGCCAAAGTCCTCGCTGGTCTTCACCAGTCCGTAGCCAAAAACCTGCTGCCAATGGCGATTCACGATCACGCGTGCGGTGAGAGGATTTTTCGGGCCAACCAACCACTTCGCAAGACCCAGCCGGTTGCGTGGCAAATCGCTTGCCATTGCGCCCAATACCTCAGGAGTGCCGGGTTCGACACGTTCGCCCGGTGAATTGAACGCACCACGCATCAGGATATGGGTTGGTCGAGGAACTTTCATATCCTCCATCACGAGTGTGGTAGGGACGGTGAGTTCCAGTTCCCCGATTTTTTTCTTCAGAGCCGCGATCTGATCCGCAGCCTGTGATTTCGTGGTCGCCAGTTGACCGGCGACGGTCGCCGCAGGGGTCGGGGCATCGGTGAGCGCCAGGCGAAAATGTCCAATCGTATGTTTATTGCCGTTGGGTAAACTGAAATCGAGGGAGATGGTCACTGTGGCACCCGGCTCCACGGTGATAGGGGTACCCAGGGCGAAGACCGCCGTGTGCGGCTTGCCGATTTCGGGGTGGATTGCCCAGCCGCTGTTCACATCGGCATCGATGGTATTGGCGACAGGAAAATCCTTCTGGCTGAAAACAGCCACGGCGGCATTGAAATCCACAGATCGGACGGGCGCAGCCGGAGAGTTCACAGTCATGCGGACATCCGTCAGCACAAAATTCCCATCGTCGGCACGTCCAGGGCCGCGGGCTGGCAATGAATCGTGATTCAGCGCCTCCAAGCGGATTGCGGAGATGCTTCCCAAAGTGACCGGGGCGGTGAGCGTGAAAGTCTCCTTAGCCGGATTTTCACCGCTGGCGAGAACAGCTCCATCGGGCTGGATCGTCAGCTTGGCGCCGCCAGCCGACTGAAGTGCGGTTGGGGCGAAAGTTGTCCAGGCAACCGCAGATGATGACGGATTTTGCGGTGCCTTGGCGGCTTCGGCGCTGGCGTTTTCGAGTTGCAACATTTCCGCACGGAGCTTTGCGATCTCAGGAGCGGGCAGTTTGATTTGCGGCGGGCTGTTCACACGAATGTTCGCGGTATAATTGCCATTTCCGATTTCCGGAACGCTGTTGAAAAACGCTTTCATCGAATAGAAATCACGCGCGGTCAGAGGATCGTATTTGTGATCATGGCAACGGCAGCAATTGAAGGTCAGGCCAAGCCAGACACCCGCGGTGGTTTCGGCGCGATCTGCGGCGTATTCCGCACGAAATTCCTCGGGATCGATTCCGCCCTCCTCGTTGAGCATATTGTTGCGGTTGAAGCCGGTGGCGATGCGTTGCTCGATCGTTGGATTTGGAAGCAGATCACCAGCCAGCTGCTCGATGGTGAATTGATCGAAGGGCAAATTGCGATTGAACGCACCGATCACCCAATCACGCCATGCCCATATCTCACGATCGCGATCGACCTGGAAACCATTCGTATCGGCATAGCGCGCGGCATCCAGCCAATCCACTGCCATACGTTCTCCATAGTGTGGGGAAGCCAGCAATCGATCCACGACTTTTTCATAAGCATCCGGCGAGGTGTCGGCGAGAAAGGCATCGACTTCCTGCAAAGTTGGCGGCAATCCTGTTAGATCGAGAGTGACACGACGGATCAAGGTTTCCTTTTCCGCCTCCGGCGAGGGTTTAATAGCTTTCGCCTCAAGCTTCACTAGCACAAAATGGTCTATTGGATTGCGCGGCCAATCGGAATTCATCACCTTTGGGATAGCGGAGGCAGCGGGCGGCACGAAGGACCAATGTTTTTCATAGGGAGCGCCTTGCTCTATCCATATCCGCAAGATTTTCTTTTGAGCTGACGAAAGCGTTTTGTGAGTTTTTGGTGGAGGCATCACCTCATCTTCATTGCTGCTGTTGATACGGTCCCATAGGGCGGATTTTTTGATATTCCCGGGAACGATCGCTATCACTCCATCATTATCCGCTAATGCACCTTCACGTGTATCAAGCCGCAAGCCAGCTTCACGTGTTTTTGGATCGAAACCATGACATGCGAAACAATTATCTGAAAGTATAGGTCTTACATCGCGATTGAAACTTAACACCTCAGAAGCGATCGCAAAATCTATTCCCATGATGAGATTGATTAGTATCAGGAGCGAAGCTTTGCGGGACATGCTAAGTAAATTGAAATAGTAAAAAATAATTAACGCAAGTTTTACCGATAAGCTTTCAAATAAATCCAACTGTTAATCAGAATTTCTTTGGTGATTGAAGGCATGTCATCGCGGCCGTTGGCCTTCCCGACAGGAAGTTGGATTTGGTCTTCGGGGATTTGATCGAAGAATCGTTTGGGGGTGTGCGGATGACCATTGAGGCAACCAACCCCATCGTTAAGATTTTACACTGAAATTAGAATGACCTTGGTTTTTTAAGCGGAGAGTGATTAGCAGAGAGTGAGGAACAGGAATAAGGCGAAAGAGAGAATTGGGGAAAAACTTCATCAGGATGGAAAAGGACCATGATGACAATCTACTTTTTCTCTTCACTCTTTGCTCCCGGTTTTTTGCTGTCGTGTATTTTTGCGAAACGCGCGCGGATTTCATCGAGCGTTCCGATGGTGAGGTAGAAGTGATAATCCACCACAGTCCCCTTTACTAATTGAAGCGTGCGAATGGGCGCAACGTATGAACAAGCGGAGCCATTCGGGCCTCTGGAACCACTTCCTTTGTGTCGATAATTCACAGCTTCGTTTGTTCCCGGCGTATAGATCCCGACTCCGTAGTTTTTATCATCCACATAAGCCAACCAATTGGTATCGTAGGAGATTTTCTCAGGCTTGCCGTTTGTCTTAAGATCAACGGGAGCATGTTTCACTAATTTCCCTTCTTTTTCGAACATCAGGTGAGGCAGATCATAATCGACAAACATCGCCGGCATTTCCTGATGGGCTCTGCGTGAGTGAGATTCGCCCGTGTAGTCGAGACGCATACGGACAGTCGCTACGGCTCCATCAAGCTTGATCCACTCCTCCATGATTGCCTCAGGGCAGCTTTTCGCATTCGCCCAGTGCAGGGGTTCTACTTTTGCGTAAAGCGCGTGATCGCTCTTTTTAAACTCAATCGTCTTGGCATCTTCGCCTTTATAGCTTCCACCTTGCACAGGATTGTAGGTCCAGGGTTTTTTAGCCCACATCGATCCGTCCTTATCGCCGTAATAGGATTGTTGAATGAAACGTCCTTCATCGTGATGGTTGAGTAAATTGCGTTTTTCCTTCGAGAGCGCGAGATAACCTATGGCTGAACCACGACTTTGATCAACGCCGATGCAGATCACTCCATTATCAAGATAAGTGAAGTTGTCTTTAGGAGGATTAGCGGATGAAACGACAATGCTGAAGAACGACAGAATGGATGTACAAACAATTTTCATAAAAATACCAGAGGTGACTATTTGATCTCAAGTTTGAAATACTCGCGATACCATGATTTTTCCTGAGGATAACCTCCCCCATCTGGCACGCCAGCAGGTTTGAGTTCAGCAGCCCATGCATGCGAGGCAGCGCGAAGTTTATTGAGAATTTCAGGATGCTTTTCTGCGAGATTAACATTTTCATGATCTTTACTGGAAAGATCGAACAGAAACTCCTTCTGATTTCTAACAGATAAATATTTCCACTGAGCATCACGACAAGCAATCTGGTTCCAAAAACGCCAATGAAGCACCCGAGGCGCGAGGGTTACGCTTGGATCTTTTAGGACAGGCAGGAGATTCACACCATCTAGCTTGCTTGCGGATTTTGCTTCAGCGGCAGCAAGCGCAGTAGCAGCGATATCGAGTGTGGATACAGGCGTATCGATCACCCGACCTCCGGGAATCTTTCCTGGCCAACGCACGAGAAACGGCACACGGATCCCACCTTCTGAAAGCATGCCTTTTTCTCCAAGCCAAGGCGTATTAAGAGACCCATCCCAGCCGCCCTCATCTGTATTGAGTGGAGAATCCTCAAGGTTATGAAGCGGAGCACCATTATCACTCGTAAAAAAAATCAACGTATTTTCATCAAGATTGAGTTCTTTCAACTGAGCGAGAATGCGTGCCACGCCCTTATCGACATTTGCAATCAATGATAAGGCAGCACGTCGTCGCAATGGTAATTCACTGGAAAATTTATCCACATACGGCTTAGTGAGTTCCAGCGGCGTGTGAGGTGCGAAATAAGCCAAATACAAAAAGAAGGGTTTTTCCTGATTGCGTCGAATAAAGGTGAGCGCGGCATCCGTTTGGATATCCACGCGTGGTCCAGAGATAGTTTGAAAACCCGCAGCACACTCCTTGCCCTCCAAGGTGTAATTCGAGTAATACCTCTTCATCTCACCAGTGAAGTATTCATCAAATCCCTGATATCCTGGGGAATATGCAATCTGATCTTTGATTGGAACATTGATACGTCCCTTCTCGTCTGGCTTTATGGCGGGTCGATTTTTTTTCGCCCAATTCACACACAGAGCATTAGGTTCAAGATGCCATTTCCCAACTTGACCAGAGAAGTAACCCGCTGGTTTCAACATGTCTGCTATGGTTAATTCCGCGATTGGCATTGGAATATCCGGAATGGTATCGATACCTACTCTTTGCTGGTACCTACCTGTTAGAAGACCTACCCTTGAAGGAGAGCATTGCGGCGCGGTGATATATCCCGCGGTGAAGCGAACACCCTCTTTGGCAAACTCATCAAGATGAGGGGTGATGACATCCTTATTCTGACCCTGACATCCAAGATCCGCATAACCTAAATCGTCTGCAAATATTACGATGATATTTGGTTTTTCAGCGTGAAGACCAGATACTGAGAGAATCAGCGCCGTATGGAGGAAAATTTTCATTTATAGGTGATTCGCAGACACTTAATGCATTTTTGACTTGTGATATTTCACTCCGGCTGTTGCTGGGAAATACAGTGAAGGGTTCCGCCCTCCTGAACGAGGTCAAGGCAATCGATGGAAACCATTTCACGGTCGGGGAAAAGCTCGTGGATGATACCAAGGGCGCGTTGGTCATTTTTGGACTGACGGAAAGTCGGGACAATTACTGCGTGATTAAGAATCAGAAAATTGACGTATGAAGCAGGAAGCACAGGAAGCCGCCAACCAGGGATTTCACAGGCTTGAGGAAGATGAATAGGGACGATTTCGTAGGCCTTTCCGTTTGGAGTGAGAAAATTTTTAAGTCGGCCCATATTACCTGTTAGAACCGGATTATTGGGCGAATTTTTATTCGTTTCTTCGCATGCAAGGATGCGGGTCTCGTTGGTGAAACGTGCGAGGTCGTCGATGTGCCCATCTGTATCATCGCCTTCGATTCCTCTCTCTAACCAAAGAATATCCGTGACGCCAAGTGTGTCGCGGAGTTTTTGTTCGGTTTGTTCGCGAGAAAGATGTGGATTACGGTTAGTGTTTAGCAAGACAGCCTCAGTGGTGAGGAGTTGACCACAGCCATTGATCTCGATTGCGCCACCTTCGAGGATCATGCCGCCGTCAAATCGCTGCAACTGGAGTGAATTAGCAATTTTTTCCGGAATGGAATTATCAAGATCCCATGGCGCGAATTTTCCGCCCCATGCGTTGAATTCCCAATCTGTAATTGCTATTTCTCCCGTGGTGGAATGTTTCACGAAAATCGGCCCGTGGTCACGGCACCAAACATCGTTATTTGGATGGTCGTAGAGTTGTAAATTGGAAAGATTAGCGCGAGCTTGGTTGCAGGCACTGATGATGGCCGCATGATTTTGACTCGGTGCATTGATTCGAACGAATTGGTAGCGAGAAATCGCCGCGGCGATTTCTGCGAATTTGCTCCAGATGATCTCGCGCTTCCCTCCACCCCAATGCCTCGGATCATCGACAGGCCATGACAGCCAAGTTGCTACTTGGCGAGTCCACTCGGCTGGCATCGAAAAACCTTTTTGTGCTGGAGTCATGCGTGTAACTTCGGATTTCCGCCCAAGGAAGGCAATCCTAAGCTTGAGCCCAGAATCCGCAGCTCCAATTGTGGATTCTGCGAGTGATTGGTTAAAAGTTATTAGTTATTGGGGAAATTTCAGGATTCAGACTTATCTGGTGATTTTCATGCTTGTTTGAATCCGCCATCAAATTCAGCCTTTGACCACATGAGTGGGTTGGCAACGAATTACGAAGTATGCATCGCAGGCACTGGCAGCTATTTGCCCGAGACGATTCTTACCAATGAAGATCTGGCAAAACGCGTCGATACCAGCGATGAATGGATTTTTACCCGCACGGGGATCCGCGAACGCAGGATTGCGGCGGAAGGCGAATTCACCTCGCACATGGCAAGTGCTGCTGCGCGAAAAGCTCTTGATCAAGCAGGTTTAGAAGCATCCGAAGTGCAGTTAATCATCGTTGCGACCATCACACCGGATACCTTAACGCCAGCCACAGCTTGCTATGTTCAACAACAACTCGGTGCGATGAATGCTGTCGCGTTTGATATTTCTGCCGCGTGCTCAGGCTTCCTCTATGCGATGAAAATCAGCAAACGAATGATTTCTGATGGCGCTTTTGAAAACGCTCTGATCATCGGTGCTGAAAAACTTTCAGCCTTCGTAAATTGGGAAGACCGAGCGACCTGTGTGCTGTTTGGCGACGGTGCGGGTGCCGCAGTGTTGCGTCGCGCAAACCCCGGCGAAGGCGCGATCCTCGCCACCGAAATGGGCACCGATGGCAGCCTAACCCATTTGCTCAATATTCCCGGCGGTGGTTCAGCATGTCCGATCACTGCTTCAAACGTCGGCGATCATCTCTGCACCCTCGCCATGCAGGGCAAGGAAGTTTTCAAACACGCCGTCACACGGATGAAAGAAGCGGCAGAAAAAGTCATTGAACGCTCTGGACTGAAAGCTGAGGACATCGCGTGCGTCATTCCGCATCAAGCAAATTTACGCATTATCGATGCCATCGCTGAGCGTCTTGCTGTGCCCGAAGGTCGTGTCTTTATCAACCTCGATAAATATGGAAATACCTCAGCGGCAGCGGTCGCCATCGCCCTCGATGAAGCCAACCGCAGTGGTGCTTTCAAACGCGGAGACAACATTGTCCTCGTCGTTTTCGGTGCCGGCCTGACATGGGCTGCTGCCGCGGTGAGGTGGTGAATATTTACTTCACCGGAGCACCCGTCGCTCCTTGGAATGGAGCTGTATCCGTGAGTTCCTCGGAATGATCCGAAAACGCCTCCAAAACCGCTTTCGCGCGATCGGGACGATCTTCCAATAAAATCGGCAGGGTCGCTTTATAGTATTTCAGGCGAATATCCCCCTCCCCCTCCCCCTCATGCCGATCGAGCCGATCGAGAAACGCTGCGATATCAATCAAACGCGCGCGCGCATCGATGAATTGTAGATCAAGAAGTTCTTTTTTGTTAAGCATGTCGGTTACCTCCTGCAGGGAGTTAAAAGCATTTTTCGAGAGATGCGAATTCCTTTTAGCAACTTTAGTGGATAAATCCCCCTCCTATCTTCTGTCTTCTGTCTCAAAGTCTAGAAGCCATCTCACAAACCCTGCACGGTCTTGTTTAGGATTTTGATTTTGGATGAAAATCAGCGGCTGCGCCTATGGGCTGCCGGCAAACCCTGCGGGCTCCGCGCCTCTTACCACCAGGCTTCGTTGCTCCTCGGTCGTGGTGGTTCCACCACTCCATCGTCGCGCCTTGCCTGCCGCCAAGATCCGCAGGAGCAAGCCCATCCAGTATTTGTGAGATGACTTCTAGCGTCTTTCACTTGATCTCCCCGCCGGATCGCATTACCCCATCCCCGTGCTAACGATCAAAAGACTGACAAAGACCCTAGGCGGAAGAACGCTTTTGCGCGAAGCCGAAATGTCCATCAACTGGGGAGAGCGCGTGGCTCTCGTCGGCCCGAACGGGGCTGGAAAATCCACTTTGTTCCGGATGATTCTCGATGAAGACCAGCCAGACGAAGGCACGATCGACCGCGATGAATACGCGATTGTCGGTTATCTCCCGCAGGAAGCAGGTGCGCCTACCGATGAAACCATCTTGGAAATCGCGATGGGTGTGACTCCGGAAATGATCGGTTTACTGCGCACCATCCGTGAGGGCGAAAAATCCGGCGATCTCTCCACTCCGGAATTCGCCAAAGCCCAAGATCAGTTCACCGCACTCAACGGCTACCAGTTGGAACCCAAAGCCAAAAAAATTCTCGCTGGTCTCGGTTTCAAACAGGAAGATTTCCAAAAACCCGCCCGCGAATACTCCGGTGGCTGGGTAATGCGCGCCCACCTCGCCCAACTCCTCGTCATGGAGCCAGACCTGCTCATGCTCGACGAGCCGACCAACCACCTCGACCTCATCTCTCTCCTCTGGCTTCAGCGCTACTTGCTCAACTACTCCGGCGCCATCCTCATGATCTCCCACGATAGAGATTTCATGGACACCATGATCGAAACCGTCATCGAGATCGACCCCGATGCGATGCAGCTTATTTCCTACACCGGAAACTACACTTCGTTCCTCGATCAACGTGAAAAACGTTACGAGCTCCAAGTCCAAGCCTACCGCAACCAAAACAAGGAAATCGAAGGCCACATGGAGTTCATCGAGCGCTTCCGTCAGGTGGGATCCAAAGCCGCGCAAGTTCAGTCACGCATCAAATTTGTCGATAAAATCGAACGCATCGAAAAACCCCGCGCGCCGCGCAAGCCATTCAAATTCGCCTTCCCACAACCGCCGCGCTCTAACCAAAAAGTCATCGAGTTTCAAAAAGTCGGGCAATCCTATCCCGGCAAACGCATCTACAAAGACCTCGATCTCACCATCGAGCGCGGAGATAAGATTGTGTTGGTCGGCCCGAACGGCGCAGGTAAAACCACCCTACTCAAACTCCTTGCTGGTGAACTCGATATCGATTTAGGAAACAAGGAAGTTGGTTATCTAACAAAAATTGGCTACTACTCGCAACACCGTGGCGAAGCACTGAACGAGTTCAACTCCGTGCTCGATGAAGTCATGGGCTCCTGTCCGACCCTACGTGAAGAAGACGCTCGCGCCATCCTCGGCACCTTCCTTTTCCGCCGCGCAGATGTGGAGAAAAAGTGTGGAGTCCTTTCAGGTGGTGAGAAATCCCGACTCAACCTCGTCAAGTTCCTCGTCGATCCTCCGAACCTCCTCCTCATGGACGAGCCGACCACTCACCTCGATATCCTCTCGATCGACTCCTTGGTCAACGCGCTCAAAGCCTACGAAGGCACACTCGTTTTCATTTCCCACGACGTGCACTTCATCCGCAACCTCGCAGAAACCACCCTCCACGTCACCCGCAACGAAAAAGATCCTGAGAACGGAGCCATTGTCACCCGCTACACCGGCGGCTACGATTACTTCCTCGAAAAATCCGGACTAAGCGATGACCGCGGAGCGGTAACGGCGTAAAAGTGGCGGCGGATTTCATCCGCCCAGCCAAACTATTTCTACAATCCATTCAGCCTTCGCCTAGTGAAATCCAAACGCTTCCTACTAGCCCTGCTCCTTGCCGCCGCGGTTGTCGCTTTTTGGTTCTTTGGTAAACCCATTAGCACGAATCAACTAGGTAACAGCGCTCATGCTCTCACATCTGAAATTCTTGCACTGGGTCCACGCCCACCGGGCAGTGAAGCACTGAATCAAGTCCGTTCGCTATTAAGCAAAGAACTCGTAGCAAGCGGCTGGGCGGTCGAGCTTCAAGAATTCGAACGCGATACCAGTGTGGGAAAAATCAAATTCGCCAACCTTCGCGCCCGCTTCAAATCAACCGATGCAAATCCATGGCAGCGCAAGGTCGATGGCATATTGTGCGCCCACGTGGACTCCAAACTCTATAAGAACAAAATCTTCCTAGGCGCGGATGACGCCGCATCATCCTGCGCTGCAATCGTGGTGATCGCTAAACAACTCGCCACCGAAAATCCAGAACAAGCCGGTAAACTGGAACTCGTATTTTTCGATGGCGAAGAGGCACTTGGGGAAACCATGACCACACTCGATGGACTTTATGGGAGCCGTTATTACGCAAACACTTGGAGGACTCGTGATGACAAACCGGAATTCGGTATTTTGTTAGACATGATCGGCCATAAGAAACTCAGCATCCGTATTCCATCGGATTCACCGAAACACCTAGCAGAGCTCATGTTCGCCGTCGCTGAAAAACAAAAGGTCAGTTCCCATTACGGCATCGCAGCGGGCACAATCATGGACGATCATATCCCACTCAATCTCATCGGCATCTGCACCCTCGACATTATCGGCGATTTCACTCGTTCCAAATGGTGGCATACTCCAGGTGACAACATAGACATTATTTCGCCGGAATCACTGAGCATTTCCATCGGCGTAACGCTTGGGATGTTAGATGATTTGTTGGCTGAGAAGTGAGAATTCTTCCTCTTCATTCAAAAATCCAAAATCAACAATCATCAATGCCCGGTGAGCATTTGCGAACTTTCATTTCATGTCTATGACCTGACTGCATGGACGTAGTGAAACGGAGTCAATCGTAAATCGATTCTAGCTAACGCGCGGTTTGGTTATTCGGTTTGATTGACGATTGATGATTTCCGATTGTTGATTGTTGATTTAAGAACCCCAATCACCTAATCTCTTAATATCCCAATCTCCTTTCCTCACCCCCTCCCCCGAAACCAACCCGTAATACTCGCCCTTGTCTTCATCGCAGGCAGCACCTCGTGCCAGTAATCGCCAGAGTGAAAACACACCAAGGTTCCTATTCTTGGGTCTACGATAAGATGTTCTCCGTCTTTTTCCCCAGGTGAGGTCCAAATTTTTAACTCGCCCCCATCTCCAGACTGCCAATTGGGATTGAGATATAAAATCACTGTCACCAATCGATCTCGGGATTCCCTATGCCTATCCAAATGCGGTTTGTAAAATCCACCTTCTGGATACACCGCAAAATGACCTTCGAAATCCATCAACCCCAGAAAAAAATTCTGATTTAGCTCAATACGAATTTTTTCTAACAATTCGAAATAAACTTGTTGCGCTGGAGTGGTGTTTTCCTCATTCAACCACATCACGTGATCTGTTCGCACATCTTCACGGATCAGCAAATTCTCTCCTTGCCCCACACCCGCACGCCGGAATTCGCCTTCCTGCCACGAATCCATGCTTTCTTTCCAGAGCCCTTGAGCAGCATCAGCTCCCAAAAAATCAGGTAACACACACCACCCTGGCTCTCCGATCTGATCGACTAGTAATTTGAACTGTAGTTCTGTAGGAGTGGTATCCAATGGAATGCAAGCTGACAGTAACTCAACAAGAAGCGACTCATTTGTTCACCTGCCATGCTGTCATCCATTTCGTGCTGACCTTTTTAAATCCGCGCTCCTCCATACGCTTGCGCATATCCGGAAAATGCGCAGCTCCATAAAAAATCCCGATTTTATCCCGACCCGCCGCAAGCTCTTTATCCATCACCTCCATGCAACGCGTATTGCGATCAGAAATGATCACATTATCTCCCGCTAAAGAATGAATCCGCTCATCTCCCTCAGCCATCGTCTGCATCATCTCCAATTTCACCAGATCCGAACGACCCGATAAAATCCCACGCATCAATCGCAAGCTATTCGGCTCATGTTTAGGACGTTCCGCTTTGATCCCTATTTCGATCATGAAACCCAACAAAGACTCACCCCGCTCTTTCTGCAACGCCTCGAACTCTTTCATCGTAAATCTGCATGCACAAAATTTTTCGCCGTGTAATCAATCACCGCACCTTGCCCTACCAACCCGAGCGCTTTCTCCATCGATGCGTAAACCTCCCTCAGACCATCCAACGGATTCTTTTCATCGACTGCCTCATCGTCTTCGATTTCCGGCTTTTCTCCCCCACCTAGCTTTTCACCTCCTACCATCTCAAAAAGCAAAACATCATGATTTTTGAAATACTTGTTAAGAAACTCGTAATACCGCCGATCCGCCAAATGGATCGCCCCGATCAATTCGACGTGTTTGCCGTCCTTTTCATAAGCCACCACGGCCGTCTGGAGCTTCGCAACCGTATCGGTTTTCTTGACCCTTACGTAGTCCCCACCCCAGGACTGCTGGTTTGAGGCCGCAAGCATCGCCGCAACCGCCGCAACCTTCCTCGCCCATGACATCTTGATTTTTCATCCTGTTAATTATGCATCGTATCTCGGCATTGCCCATGGAAATTTTCCAGTCTAGGTTTACCCACTCATGAGCGACCACGCCGCACTCCACTACTGCCCCGATCTATTGAACTTCTCGCGAAGAATCACCCGCGAGGTCATGGTCGGAAATGTGGGCGTTGGCGGAAACAACCCGATCCGCGTGCAGTCGATGATCACTTCGGACACACGCGACACCCCTGCTTGCGTTGCCGAAATTCTGGCACTCGCCGATGCCGGCTGCGAAATCGTCCGCATCACCGCCCAGACAAAAATCTACGCCGCGAACCTCGAAAACATCGCCCGCGAAGTCCGCGCCGCAGGTTGCAAGGTTCCTCTCGTTGCCGATATCCATTTCAAACCCGACGCCGCCATGGAGGCCGCGAAATGGGTGGAAAAAGTTCGCGTCAATCCGGGCAACTACGTCGATAAAAAGAAATTCGAAATCCGCGAATATTCAGACAGCCAATACGAAGCCGAACTCGATCGCATCCGTGAGCAATTTGTCCCGCTTGTCCATCTTTGCAAAGATCTCGGCAGAGCCATGCGCATCGGCACAAACCACGGCTCTCTCTCGGATCGAATCATGAATCGCTACGGCGACACCCCGCTTGGCATGTGTGAAAGCGCTCTCGAATTCGCACGCATCGCCCGCGATCACGATTACCACAATTTCGTTTTCTCCATGAAAGCCTCGAACCCGAAAGTGATGATCGAGGCTTATCGCTTGCTCGTCGCCAGACTCGATGCCGAGGGCCCGGACTGGAACTACCCCATTCACCTCGGTGTCACTGAAGCCGGAGACGGCGAAGACGGTCGCATCAAATCCGCCATCGGCATCGGCTCTCTGCTGGCAGATGGTATCGGTGATACGATCCGGGTTTCCCTCACAGAAGACGCGATCCACGAGATCCCCGTGGCGAAGGCATTGGTATTAACGAGTAGCTGCCGCGTCTCGCGGCAGGCCGTGCAAGCTGCGTCTCGCAGCTTGTCTGATGACGCAGCCAATATCCAAATAAACTGGGATAAAGTTAACAAAGATGACGCAACCTTACTCCCTCATTGGAAGATCGATGGCGGAATTTATGCCGTAACATTCCGCCTTGCCGACTCCTTGCCAACTGAAGTTCTGAATCGTTACAGAGAAGCCCGTGATCTCATTTCAGAAAAAATCGAAATACTCAGTAAGCTCGATTCATCTCGAAGCCAACTCGATGACCTATTATCGCTGCGTGAAGAGTTAAATCATCTTGAAACTTCCATCATCGAACCCGCTCTAAACCAAGGTCACGGAACATGCCTCTTTAAAAATGAGCAAAACGCGGAGCTACTCGCCAATGCTCTAAAACACTTTGACGGAACACGCTACGATCTGCTCGCTTGGTGCATCATGCCTAACCATGTGCATGTAATACATAAACCAGCCAAAGGTGAGGAGCTCGATAAAATATTACATTCATGGAAAAGCTACACCTCTCATGAAATTAACAAACTGAACGGAACCTCTGGCTCCATCTGGCAAAAGGAAAGCTACGATCACCTGATTCGAGATGGGAAAGATTTAAGAAACCAAATCGATTACATTTTAAACAACCCAACGAAAGCCGGTTATACAAACTGGCTATGGACTGGTTGCGCTTATCCAGAACTTCTGGCGAGACGCCAGAATCACGGCCTGCCGCGAGACGCGGCAGCCACATCATCCCTCACCCCTTCCTACGATCCGTTTTCCTACGAGCGCCGCTGCAGCTCACCCATCACGATCCAGGGACACGAACTCGGCGGAGAAAAAACGGTTAGAGTTTTCACCACTCAAGCAAACTGGAACGCGCTCGCTCATAAAATAGCCGGCATGGGCGATTTTAAACCGGAGATCATTTACGAAAAAGCGGGAGTCCTCGAAATCGATCCACGCGATGACTCGGCGATTTCCGCACTTAACGACCGCACCGAACCCACCCTGATCACTGTGGCCGATCATGTGGAAATGGAACCGATCCATGCATTTCGCATGCTCGCATTTCAGGCAAACCCCATCCATCCGATCTTACTCAAAGACACCCTACAACCACCGAGCGAGGAATCGGATTTTCTAACCTCCCTGCTCACCGCATCCAAAAACATCGGCTCGCTTCTCTGCGATGGCATAGGCGATGCCGTCCTGATTCGCGGTGAAACCGCTCCGGGGCAATCGCTGCGTATCGCCTACAACATCTTGCAAGCCGCTGGTACTCGGATTTTCAAAACGGATTACGTGGCATGCCCTTCATGCGGACGCACTTTATTCAACCTTCAATCCACCACGCAAAAAATTCGTGCCGCTACAGGTCATCTCAAAGGTGTGCGCATCGCAGTCATGGGCTGTATCGTGAATGGACCGGGTGAAATGGCGGATGCCGATTTCGGCTACGTCGGTGGCGCTCCGGGTAAAATCAACCTCTACGTTGGTAAAACCCCCGTGAAATTTAATATTCCAGAAGATGAGGCAGTGAACCGTCTGATTGATCTCATTAAAGAACATGACAAGTGGATCGATGCGCCTACCATCTCAGTTTCCGCCGACTAAGCCATGTCAGATACTGCCACGATTCATCAAACCAAAGAACTCGCACAAACCCAAGCGCCTTGGAACGTGATTGTGCATGATGATCCCGTGAACCTCATGGGTTATGTCACCTTCGTCCTGATGAAAATTTTCGGCTATAACGAACAACAATCCACCAAGCTCATGCTTGAAGTTCATGAACAAGGGCTCTCTGTCGTCTGGTCCGGAGAACTTGAAAAAGCCGAGTTCTACGCGCAACAACTCCAGCTCCACCAACTAAAAACCTCCATTGAAATCTCCGAATGAAAATCGCTCCCACCATTGAGGGAGGACTCAGAATCGACCCCGAAAACGACATCGACTGGCACCTACTCCGCTCCATCATGCTGGATGCGAACGCATCCAATCACGATCTCGCAGAACGTCTTGGAACTCTGATTTCTAACAATAAAATTGCCGAGGACTGGCAGGACATCGTCGTTCCGGATTTACGGGAATCCTTTTCAGATGATCTTCATCATGTCTACGCAGCCATTGAAACCGCTGTTGCCTTCCCCAAAGACAATGAAACACCCATCTGGATTTCACGATCCGATGCGCATAAATGGTACAGCGCGCTTAACCAAGCACGGCTTGAACTGGAGGAAATTTATCACTTCGGCCCAAATCCAGAAACCGATCTGAAAAATCACAAACCCGTTCGCCATGACGCTCTGATCAGAAGTCGTTTTTACTGCGGGCTGCAGTCCATTATTTTAGATCGTGTGATGAGCTTATAGAACGATCTCATTTGGTAATTTCCGCCGCGTAACCAAAAATCGATTCGAAGAAAACCTCCGCGCTGACGCGATTTCCAAAATCACTCGGATGACTGCCATCTTCGATGAATAGCTTCCTGCCATTGCCTTTGCGGAATTGATCTTCCCATGCATTACCCACCGGAATGATTTCCGCTCCCCCCACACCATCAGCAGCTCGTGAATAAGCTTCCCTGATCCGCGCATTCATTTGATAAAAATCATCTCCTGCCAAGCCTGGTTGACCATCGCGCCTGCCCCATGTCTGATAGAGCATGGGACGCGCACCCATTGCGCGCGCTTCTTTTACGAAAAACTCCACATATGGATACATCACCTTTTGGCGCCGGCTCTCAGAATACGCTCCGTGCAAACTAAAGTCTTGGATAACCACGATGTCCCATTTTTGACTATGTAGTTTTTTTAAAGTTGGTTCATGTTTCAAATGCATTTCAAGAGTCCATCCACCATGTATGCAACTCGCTACTCTAACTTTTTTCCCATTTTTATCAGCGAGTTCTCTGAACATTTTCGGGACATCAAAACTGTAACTGTTACCAATAAATAATACCTGCTGTAATTCATTCTTTTTGACAGGTTTTTCAGGGCGCGGAAAAACTCCGCAACTCGACAATCCAAAAAAAGCTAAAATTTTCACAAACATCAGAACCAATCGATAAATGGTTTCAAGCTCTGGGATGCGCTTCGTCATATGCCTGCTTCATTCTTTCTCGGGTTACGTGCGTGTAAATCTGTGTCGTTGATAACGAGGCATGTCCTAATAATTCCTGCACACTGCGCAAATCAGCACCAGCATCAAGCATATGCGTCGCGAAACTATGTCTTATTTTGTGCGGACTCACTACAAAATGAATTCCGCTCAGCTTCAAATACTTTTTCAACATCTGATCCACAGCTTGTTGTGTGATCCTTGTTCCACGCGCACTTCGGAATAAAGGCCCGTTTGTAACCACCGCCTCTTCGCGGTATTTCTGAATCGCACCGATCGCCAAAGCACCAATCGGCACCTTGCGTTGTTTACGACCTTTTCCTGTCACTTTGACTATATCATTCAAAAAATCAACATCCGCCACATCCAAGCTGAGCAATTCGGAAATCCGCAGACCCGATGAGTAGAACAACTCCAGAATTGCAACGTCGCGGTATTTGAGCCAAGCAGGACTATTCGCATGAGCCTCTACCTTCAAAGGAGTTTCTAACAATGCTTCCATTTGTTTCAAACTCAACACCACTGGCAGACCACGCTCAAGCTTGGGCATCTGCACCTCCGCAACCGGGCTTTTTTCCAAACCACGCCGCAACACAAGGTATTTATAAAACGAACGCAATGCAGCAAAACGCAACCGAATAGTCGAACGTTTCATTTCCTCTTTCATCAGGAAAAACAAGTAATCTCGAAAATGATCGCCTTGTTCTTTCCTCCAACAAGTGAAGTTACCACCGCGCCAAGCGAGATACTCTTTAAGCGCCGCAGAGTAATTCCGTATCGTCAACGGTGAAGCGTCTTTTTCCGTCTGCTGGAACTCCAAGAAATATGCAACATCGTCGTTCATTTAAATTTCAAATCTCAAGTTTCAAATTTCAAAAATAAAATAGAACATAAAAAATCGAAGTTTCTAAATCTGTTTCATGCTTGTCGCCACAAATCTTCATTGAAACTTGAATTTTGAAACTTGAATTTTCATTTCAAGAAAACTTCACGAGCCTTCGCGCCATCACTTGGACCGACAATACCGCGTTGTTCTAAAATATCCACCATCCGTGCTGCACGAGTGTAACCCAACCTCAACCGCCGCTGAAGCAGTGAGGTACTGGCTTTTTGCTCCTGTCTTACGACCTCAATGCATTTGATGATCAATTCCTCATCTGCATCGGAAACTTCCTCATCGTCTTCCATCCCACCGTTATCTATCGATTCACGAATGTCCTTTTCATAACGCGGCTTCGCTTGCTTTGCGCAATGATCAACGATGCGCTCAACTTCAGCATCGGATACAAACGCGCCTTGCGCGCGCTCCAACTTCGCGGAACCCGGTGGCAAATACAGCATATCGCCTTTACCCACCAATTTATCGGCACCTTTCGTATCGAGAATCACGCGCGAGTCCAAAGCCGATGAAACCTGGAACGCAATCCGGCTCGGGATGTTTGCTTTGATAATTCCGGTCACCACATCCGCACGCGGTGTCTGAGTGGCGATAATCAAATGAATTCCCGCTGCACGCGCTTTCTGGGCAATTCGTGCAATGCACATTTCGACATCCGCTGGCGCTGTCTGCATCAAATCCGCAAGCTCATCGATCAATACAACGATGTATGGGAAACGATCCGGAATCTCTTCATCTTCGAGTTCCAACTCCTCAAACTCTGCTTCCGGTCCGAGATCGCCATCTTCAAGCGCAGATGCGATTTCCTCGATCTCTTCTAAATCAACTTCTTCTTCCTCTTCTTCCCCTTCTTCGGGCTCTAGCTCAGCCACACTCGTGATATCTTTATCAGGGCGTGGTCGATTGTTGTAACCATCGAAATTCCTTACCCCTTCCTTTGCAAAAATCCGATAGCGCTTCTCCATCTCGTTCACCACCCATTTCAGCGCTGCGACGGTCTTCTTCGGATCTGTCACCACCGGCACGACCATGTGCGGAAGTTTGTTATACATCTGCATCTCCACCACTTTGGGGTCCACCATGATAAACCGCAGTTCATCGGGGCCGAACTTAAACAAGATGGAGGCAATGATCGAGTTGATACAAACGGATTTTCCAGAACCCGTCGCACCCGCAACCAGCAAATGCGGCATCGCTGCGAGATCTCCAATCACCGTCTTGCCATAAACATCTTTTCCGAGTGCGAGTGGAATCTTCTTCTTAGCCGATCGGAAATCCGGATCGTGCAGCAACTCATGCAACGGTACCGCGACTTTGTTAGAATTCGCGATCTCGATACCCACGGTGTCCTTGCCGGGGATGGGCGCTAGGATATTGATCCGCTCCGCACGGGTCGCACGTGCCAGGTCTGCCTCAAGTTGAGAAATACGTGAGACACGCAAACCCGTCGTTGGATAAATCTCATAACGCGTGATCGTCGGTCCACGGGTGATATCGCCCGGTGTGACATCGATACCAAACGCTTTGAGGGTATCCACAATCGTAGTCTGGATAGAGAGCAACTCATCATGATCCGCCGCTTCCGCTTCTTCCTCAACCGCATCTAACAAATCAAATCCAGGTAACTCGTAATTCTCAAAACCTGTTACGGTGAGCGATTGATGCCCTTGCTTCTTCCTCTCAAAAGGCTTACCACCAAACTCCATCTGCTCTACTGCGCGGCGTTGCGAAGCATCAATGATCTGAGGCACCGGCGTTTCTCGGATCGGCAGTTCTTTCTGCCCAGGCACATCCGTCTCCGCATCTTTTAATTTTGTAATTTCACGCTCCAATCGACGTTGCTCACGTTGACGCTCACGCTCATTCAAGAGTTCTTTCTCACGAGCGGCGGCACGACCTACCTCAGTCCGGCTCACTCGCCAGGCATCGAACTTATATTTAAAAACCAGCAAGCAAGCTTTAGTGAAAGCCAATGGCGTTTGATTGGTCAGCCAAACCAACCCCACCAAATACCCAAAGCTAGCTAGACCTATCGTTCCCGGTTTACCGATAGTTGGCACCAGCAGATAACCTCCTATGCCATATCCGATAACTCCGCCGGGACTTGGCATCTGGCATCGGTCTGCCCAATCGGTAAAAAAGCAATTAGCCGCGTGCAGCAAGACCGCACCAGATATTAAAATCGTAATCAGACCTAACGATATTCTTGGCCAGATCAGCCAACGGAACGCCAGTTTTGTTACTCCGAACCAAATAAAACCTAGAGAAAGCAACCAACCCGAGGCGCCAATCAGAAGAATCTGCGCAAACCCCAATACCCCACCCACCGGACCTAACCAGTTTTCCCCGGCTTTATCCGTCTTATCTGCAAAATTTTTCAGAAACCCCAAATCCGGCAAATCACCTGGACTGTAAGAAAGCTGAGATAACAACAACACAAGACCACCCGCCATCCAACAGACCCCAGCTATTTCGCTGGACCATTTTTTAGGCTCCTCAATCTGCCCACGTTTCTTGTTTTCTTTATTGGCCATTGATTCGACATGCACAGCATTCCCTCCCCGCCTCAAAAGGGCAAGATTGTTTTCATATCGTGAAAATCAATAAAACTTAAGAATTTAGACTCAAAACTCAATGAAAATGAACCAGTGATGGACGTAAATGAACGAAGATATTGGTTTTTATCCTAAAAAATCCGACTTTTTTGCCAATCCCAACCCATTTATATATTAACCTTCGTTCATCCTGTTCATCTGTGGTTAAAAATGACTCACCCTTGTCACAGGAGAAATCAGACTCTTCCCCTACTACCGGAAATATTCTTCCGCATCCATTCCTGGCGGCAATGTTTGCTTCAAGACACTTTTTTCTTCAGGAATCCCGAGCTCTAACTCCAGCAACCCGATTGCTTTTGCAACCCCATCCATCGGGAATTGCTCCCTGTTTCTCAACCAAATCCTCGAAAAGATCGTATAACTCACTTTTCGGGATGGGAAAACTTCATCCACTAATTCGAGAAGCGGACGATCAGGATTGCGCTTGAACTCCAGCACATAATGCAAGGTCAATGCCGACGGAGGCAGCGATTTTGACTCCGCTTTAATTTCTAACAAAAGATCGAACGCTTCTTTTTCTCGTCCGGGAACACGTGCCAATGAATATAATGCCGCACGCTTCGTGTAGTTCCGAGCGCCACCTGTATCAAGCGCAGCCATAAACGCATCATAGGATGCTTCATATGCCTCAACTGGATCCCCGAATGCTTGGATTCGATAAGGATCCGCCAACAAATGCCCCAAACGCTCATACAACAAGGGATGCTCAGGATTATTCTTTATCCCTCTCTCTAAAAACGCGCGGCCCGCCTGAATATAACTTTTCCATAAAATCTTGCGGCGAAGCGTAGGCAGTTTTGAGTCATTGATATAATGCGAAGACGCATTGTTCGATAGATGCCAGGCTCCCGCATCCCAATAATATCTTGTCCGCGGTGCGAGATCGACAATCAGATCATACGTATCCGCAACATCCGCCCACTTTTGCTCTTCAAATTGCCCAAATGCGCGGAGGTTTAAAAAAGTTGCGATCAATGTGCGCAACCCACCAAGGGAAACCGCGTAAAATGTCTGACCCAGTTTTTCTCCTGTGCCGATCTCAAGTTTGGGTGATAATAATTTTTGTTTCTTAAAATCCGCAGTGAGTTGTTGTTCAAATGGCATGCGCACCGCTCCGGCCACTAACATCGCCACACCGAGCACCCAGTATTTTTTTGTCTGAGTCATTCGATCAAAACTCCTTCTCTGCAAAAATGAACCACGAGGCGAAGAGATAAAAAACAAAGTAAAACAATCCCAGTAATGTAAGCTTACCTAAAACCCATAAGGGCATAATCCTACCCTGGATCACTTCATCGATGACATTGAAAAGTTGAAAGTCAGGTAAGATCAACGTCACCAGCAGAGAGATCACCTGTGCGATCCAGCTATTACTGGTTCCCATTTCACCCCCAAGATATATCTCCCGCGCATCCGCTTGGAAGTGACCCATAAAAAAGATCAGGAAGCTGACAATCGTGGTAAACAAGGTGCTGGTTGAAAAAGTTGAGAGCAACAACGCCAACGATGCGATTACTGTGGCACGTAAAAACACCGCAACCACCGCACCTTGCAATGAATACGTCGGCCCATGACCAAGGATTTCGGCTTTCAATATTGCGATATCCTGAGCCGACCAACCACGTTTCAGCGCCAGAGCGATCTGCTCTTCTAGAACGATATTGGTTCGCAATTGCAAAACCCCTACCATCAATACGTCCATGATAACCAAGGAAACGAACACCAACAATAATACGCCTAACAATTTACCAGCTAAATAATCGATGCGCGGAACTGGCTTAGCCAAGATGGTATATAGCGTTCTGTCTTCCGCATCTTTGGGTAAAAGTAAAGACGTGGCAACAATCGACAACACCACTGAGAACAATGTCATCGCTCCAAACGAAACGTTTTTAATCACGGTCAACACATGCGCTCCAACAGCTTCCGGCCCTTCGTGATGTGCCAAATTGAAGAAATTACTGCCAATTACAATCACAGCAAATAATCCCAGAAAATAAAACACCTTCATCCTCACCAATTGAGTGAAAGTATGATGCGCGATGACTCCGATGCGGCCTAAATGCGCAGGAATTTGTTGAATATTTGAAATCAGGTTCATCGCTCGAAAAATTTAATGGGTTTGTTCATCCTTGCTCGTTTCACGAAGGAACAAACGCTCCAATGTCGTCCGCGGCTTGCCTTTTCTCACCAATTCCACTCCGCCCGTCCGTCTGATCAACGCCTCGATCTCCGCGATCAATTCCGGACTCGCGTCCTTCAAGACCAGCTCGGTCTGATCCTCGATCGCGATCAATTCGTCCAGTTTCCCCTCCTTCACCATTTTTCCTCGGAAAATGATTCCCACATGATCACAAACTTCCTGCACCTGCTCTAACAAATGCGAACACAGGAACACAGTGATCCCCCGCTCCTTGAGTTTGAAAATCAAATCCCGAATCTGCCGCGAGCCCAAGGGATCCACCCCCGCCGTCGGCTCATCCAAAATCACCAACCTCGGCTCCTGAATCAAGGCCTGCGCCAATCCGATCCGCTGCAGCATGCCTTTCGAATACCCACCGATCCTCCGTTGCCGCGCATCGGTCAAATCCACCAATTCCAGCAACTCCTCCACCCTGCTTTTTAACTTCGCGCCCCGTATTCCGCAGAGTTTTCCATAAAAACCCAAGGTCTCCTCACCGCTCAGGTGTTTGTAAAAATACGGATTCTCTGGTAAGAAGCCCACCTCATTCCGCGAATCCACCTGCAACGAGTCTTTCCCGAAAATCGAGCACTGACCCGATGTCGGAGCGACCAAACCCAGCAGCGCCTTCATGGTCGTGGATTTCCCCGAACCGTTCGGCCCGATCAATCCATAGACCTCGCCCGGCATGATACGGAGCGAAACATCATCCACCGCCCGCAACGGCAAACGCCTGAACGACGTTTTGAAGTCTTTCACCAAATGGCAGATCTCTACAGCTGGGACGGTTTCTGTCATGCTTCACGTAGTGTGATAGCTGTCAGGGCATCCTGCAATGTCTTTTGCATGAGTAAAATATATCAAGCGTTTACGATTCCGATATCCGCTTTGCAATATATGCCAAGGATTCGTCAATTCGATCGATCAGTATCAAGCACAGGTCACCTGATTTCAGGTGCGAGAGGGCAGTATCAATCGCTATAAACTCGCCACGAATCTCCTCGATGTGAGTGGTCCGGCTCGCATTTTGTAAACCTTTGCGCAGCAACATGAGCACTTCGCCATCGGATCGTCCGCGCTGACAATCATCTTCATAGAGAATAACTTCATCAAATACTTCGCCAAGAATTTCTGTCTGCTGAGAGAGATCTTCGTCACGACGGTCACCCGCACCACTGATCACCACGACACGACGGTTTGCAGGGATGCTTTCAACAGCTTGTGCCAAGAGTTGAATAGCGTCCGGATTATGACCGTAATCGGCTATGAGTGTCGCACCGCGGTAGCTAAACATATTGAAACGACCCGGCACGGTCGAAACATCGCTAACAAAGGTTGCCAAACCGTTTTGAATTTGTTCCCAAGGAAGACCTAATGCCCACGCAGCGGCAATCGCTGCCATTGCGTTTTCAATTTGGAACATGATGGTTCCGTTGAGCGTGATAGGGATGTCACGCATCGGAAAGCTGTGACGCTTTTTCCCATTCATCGCAACAATGACATCACCTTCGATGAATACTCCTTGTTTACCTTGAGCTAAATGGTTTGCGAGGACTCGTTCGTGAGAGTCGCGAGCAAAAAAGATCACCGAGCCAGGACAAACTTCTGCCATTTTTACAACGATAGGATCAGCAGCATTCAATACTGCCTTGCCATGAGGAGCAACACTGTGAACCAGAACCCGCTTAACGACACCTAGCTCTTCGACATTATAAATATGGTTCAGGCCGAGGTGATCCCCCATGCCGATATTGGTGATGACTGCAACATCGCAGCAATCAAAACCAAGACCTTCTCTGAGAATTCCGCCTCGTGCGGTCTCTAACACAGCAGCATCCACATCAGGGTGAAATAAAACATTACGAGCGCTACGTGGACCACTGCAATCACCTGTATCGATACGTTCACGATTGATATAAACTCCATCGGAATTTGTCATCCCTACTCGTTTGCCACCCAACTGTATTATATGGGCAATCAGGCGGACCGTGGTGGTTTTTCCATTTGTTCCTGATACCGCAACGACTGGTATCCTGCCATTTTCGCGTTCATCAAACATGGATGAAATGATTGCCTCACCCACGGGGCGACCTTTACCAAAAGACGGTTGCAAATGCATGCGTAGACCCGGTGCTGCATTCACTTCAATGACTCCGCCTGACTGACTTTCCAGAGGTGCGAGCACGCTTTCACAAACCACATCCACTCCACACAAATCAAGACCTACCATTTTCGCTGCCTCAACAGCCCGAGCAGCAACATCCTGATGAACATCATCCGTCACATCGGTCGCAGTACCACCGGTGCTAAGATTCGCATTATTACGAAGGATCACACGGGCGCCTTTGCGAGGTATCGAACTGACACCGAGTTCCTGATTCAGAAGAGTCGCCATAGCAATATCATCCAGACGGATCTTGGTGAGGGTTGTCGCGTGTCCTTCACCACGTAATGGGTCGCTATTGATCTCATCGACAAGTTCTTGGATGGTATGCACACCATCCCCGATGACATGTGGCGGCTCGCGTCTAGCAGCGGCGACGAGTTGTCCCCCAATCACAAGCAAACGGTAATCCTGACCGGGCAGGTATCGCTCCACCATGATGTTAGGGCTGATTTCATGTGCAGCTGCATAGGCAGCTAACACGTCTTCTCTCGATTGCACATTAGCAGCAACACCTTTACCCTGTTGACCATCACGAGGCTTGATAACCACGGGACCTCCTAATTCACATGCGGCAGCCCAGGCATCCTCGGCATCAATAACTGGACGCCCCTTAGGAACTGAAACCCCCGCTGCATCTAACAGGTGTTTTGTAAGTTCTTTATCCTGCGCAATCGTTTCCGCAATCGCACTGGTGCTATCACATTCCGCTGCTTGTATGCGGCGTTGCTTACTACCCCAGCCAAACTGCACCAAACTGCCATCGGTGAGCCTGCGGTATGGAATACCTCGGGCAACCGCAGCCGCCACAATCGCACCAGTGCTGGGTCCGAGACGAATTTCCTCATCAAGCTCCCGCAACCGACTCAAGGCGTCTTGTAAGTCAAATGGCAAGCGCCCACGTGCAGTGACGCAGAGTTCAAATGCCAGATCAAGAGCAAGGCGCCCGACAGCCTCCTCGGTATATTCGACGATCACTTGATAGACAGCGGCATCAGGAGTGGGGACGGTTCGACTGAATGTAACGAAGCAACCAGCCTGCGCCTGTAATCCGAGCGCAGCCAATTCCAAAGCATTCGCCATGTTGGCGTTCGGAGGAAATGAGCCGATCTGCGGGAAACGTGCGCGCAAGCGATCCTCGAATCCAGGAAGATTATCAAAACAAAATTCCTGATCACTAAAATTGATGAGCAATTGAATCGCGGTGTGTCGCCCCCAAAGATTGGGTCCACGCAAAACTCGGCTGTTAAGAATAATCATGAGTTAGAAAAATATCGGAGATAGGGGAATAATGATCATTTCGTTAGACATTCTGGTATCAACTAGTTCATCGAGAAAGTTTCAGCACCCGTACGCATGACGTTGATGGCGATTCCAAGCGCCCATGCGGTGGCCACTGATGCCAAGACGATGTCCAATCGCTCTGGAGATTGATCGTTATTTAGAAAAGGAATACTAGCCAATGATATTAAGACCACTTCTTCTTTCACATTTGCGAGTATTAAATCCCCACCGTGGATATAGACCAACCTGCCACCCTTGGCGCGATGTTCAATCATGACTGGGATATCCGCTTCTTCCGCAAAGAAAATCACCTCGCCATCACATAAAGAAGCCATCTCCGGAACCATCGTATCGGCCGCATTTAACACAGCTACTCCACTGGGCAAAACCACGTCAACCTGACTGCGGAATACCTTGAAAACCTGCTCCGGGGTCCCGATGTCATAATCGCTGTATTGTTTTTCACTATCAATTCCGGTGACCACACCGACCTGGCATCGATCATAAGCCAGACCCTGTCCTAAGATAGCCTCCGCGGAATTTACTATCACTGCGGCATCCACCGAGCGATTCATCAAAATTTTCGTACCACAATTCCAGTTTCCAGAATCCCCGCTCTCAAACTTGCGGTTATCGAAATACAAACCATCCCCGCAGGCAAGGCCGGTAAATTTTCCGCTAAGCCGTAAAAACTCCCCAACCCAATGCGCAATCTCTGTAACTCCGCCATCACCTGTAATACCTACCACTGGTATACGCCCCGTTTGAGCATTCGGGAATAAATGATCTACAATCCTGAGACCGACTTGGCGTTGCTGGTGTAACATCAGATTAGGAGTTTCCACCACGGCAGTCATGACTCCATTTTGTTTAGATAACTGGCAGGAGATATCATCTGCCAAAATATCCACACCTGCGATATCGAGACCGACAACACGCGTAGCCAAACATGCTGCGCTGGCCGTAGCTGGATGCACCTCTTCGGTGACATCAATCACGACGCTTTCGTCCCTAGCCTCGATACGAGCGGCAGCGACCAACTGACCACCAACCACAAGCAAACGATAGTGATTTCGGCTTTCCGTCTCCCCCGTAATATCATCAGGATCTAACATTGGCAAACCGCAAAAACCCAAGAGCTTATCCCTCAACTCAGAGTCGCGGGCAATGCCTTGTGCAATCGCGCTAGCGCGATCGGTTTGAGCAGCCCAGATACGCCTTTGGAGTGAGCCATAACCCAACTGCATGAGATTATCATCGGATAAACGAATCGCCGGTATCCTGCGATCTTTGGCAGTGGCTGCATCAACAATACAAGCCGTGTTAGAACCTAATAAATATTTGAGAGCTATCTCTCTCAAGCGCGCGTTAGTGAGCGTAACATCAAACGGCTTATTCTCCACAGCGGCTAATAACAAACTGCGTGCAGCATCAAAGCACGCACGAGTCATTTCCTCATGCCATGTTTGAACGACTACTTTATAAACACCTCTAACACTTGTCTCACGAGCCCGTCCGAATCCACCTGGCATCCCGGCAATATTTTGGAGCTCCAGCGTTACATGTTCGAGAATGTGACCTATCCAGGTACCTTCCTGCAAACGTCGCACAAAACCACCCGCCTCACCATAACTGCAGCGATGCTCGGATAATGACGGCAACCATTCACAAAGCCGATCCACAAAACCCGGTAGAGTGTTGGATGGATAATCCTCAAATTCGCCAATATCGACCCAAGCTTCCAACACGGGCTTATAAGTCCATATGTTAGGTCCTCGTATGGACAGAATTTTAAGAAAACAAATGTCGCGGGTTTTCATGAAAACGATAGCAAAAGCATCAAATCATTGCTCTGCCGGATGGTTTTCTTCTCGATTATCAAGGGTAAATCAAGCATCGTATCGAAAAATATACAATTCCCTGAATCATCGGCCGAACAAAATTAGTTTGCTTGAAGCAAAAAAAGGGGCAAAAGCCGCGCGGCCAATCACCACGCTTGGCATAAGCGGTTTGAAACCCTAGTCTTTTCTCGATGTTCCCTGACGGCCTCCCAAACTCGCAATCCACAACAGCGTTCGCTCCCGAACCGTGGCGTAGCGAAATCGCCGCCAACTTGAGGCAATCCGAATTCGTCATCGCCTGCTTGGAACTGGATCTCGATCTCCAACTCTCATTCAACCCGGGCATTATCGTACTGACAAACCGCAACCTGCTAGCCAAAGCCCCTGGCGAAAAAGACTGGAAACGCTGGGAGTTAAGCTCTGGTCTAACGCTTTCACATCGTGATCATTCAGGTGTGGGAACTCTGGATTTAAAGGATGAAAAGGGCCTGCTCGCACGCTGGCGCCATACTTTGAGTCGGAATTCAGCAGTCCGCCGCCTCACCGAACAATTTCAAGAACGCATTGCAGCGATGGCAGAAAATCGTCCTGTGACACCGCGAGAAGACACGGTTTGTCCAATCTGTGAGAACCTGATTTCCGGTGATAACGACGAATGCGCCAATTGCGCCAAAACCATCCACGCCCCACCTTCGGCATGGACCTTGTTCCGATTATGGCGATTTGCCAAACCCTACACCCGTCAACTCATTGGCGGTTTCATTCTCACCTTGCTCGCGACCGCTGCCACTCTGGTTCCACCTTATCTAACCATGCCGCTCATGGATAAGGTCTTGATCCCCTTCCAAAATGGAAAACCCATCAACAGCCAGCTAGTCACTTGGTTGCTGAGTGGCTTGGTCGGCGCAGCTTTTCTTGCCTGGTTGCTCGACTGGGCAAGAACCTACATGCTCGCCCTGATCAGTGAACGCATCGGCTCGGATCTCCGCACTGCAACTTATGAGCACTTGCAGGGACTCTCGCTCGAATACTTCGGAGGCAAACGCACTGGCGACCTAATGGCTCGTATTTCCTCGGGTAGTGATCGCATCTGCGTTTTCCTATCTTCTCATCTATTGGATTTCGCGACGGATCTGCTCATGATCCTGATGACTTCCATTATTCTTATATCTATCAATCCATGGCTAGCCCTCGTCACACTGACTCCGCTGCCTTTTATTGCATGGTTAATCCATCTCGTACGCAACAAACTCCACAATGGCTTCGATCAAGTTTATCGAATCTGGTCAGAAGTCACCAGCGTCTTGGCAGATACCATTCCTGGAATACGCGTTGTTAAAGCCTTCGCACAGGAGAAGCTTGAAGCACAACGATTTCGTGATGCCAATGCTAGAAACCTCGCTGTCAATGACCGCGTCAACAAGGTATGGTCTTTATTCACCCCAACGGTAACTTTCCTAACAGAAGTTGGATTATTAGTCGTCTGGGGATTTGGCATCTGGCAAATATCTCATGATAAAATCACAGTGGGTGTATTGGTCGCGTTTCTCGCCTACATCAATCGGTTCTATTCACGACTCGGTTCAATGAGCCGTATTGTTTCCGTATCACAAAAAGCAGCCGCCGGAGCCAAACGCATCTTTGATATCCTTGACCACGTTTCGAGCGTTCCTGAACCGACCCATCCGGTGCATCTCAAACAAGTGACCGGGGCGCTCGAACTTCAAAACGTCAGTTTCCGTTACGGCACGCGTAACATCCTACAAGACGTAAATCTAACCATTGCCCCGGGTGAAATGATCGGTCTTGTAGGACATAGCGGCTCCGGCAAGAGCACACTCGTCAATCTCATCTGCCGCTTTTATGATGTGGCGGAGGGCTCGATCCGGCTCGAGGGAGTGGACATCCGTTCGCTGCCTGTATCCGAATACCGACGCAACATCGGTCTGGTGTTGCAGGAACCTTTCCTTTTCTTCGGCACGATCGCTGAAAACATCGCCTACGGAAAACCCGAAGCAAGCCGCGAGGAAATCATCGCTGCCGCCCGCGCTGCGAATGCCCACCAATTTATCCTACGCCTGCCGCAAGGCTACGACTCATTGGTCGGCGAACGCGGCCAAGCCCTATCCGGTGGAGAACGCCAACGCATCTCCATTGGCCGTGCACTACTGATTGACCCGCCGATTCTGATTCTCGATGAAGCCACTTCATCGGTCGATACCGAAACCGAAATGGAAATCCAGGCAGCGCTCGATAATTTGATTCGTGGCCGCACCACACTCGCCATCGCCCACCGTCTTTCCACCTTACGTAGGGCGAACCGCTTGATTGTTCTCGACCGAGGACAGGTCGTCGAAGAAGGACAACATGAAGAACTGCTGGCTAAAAAAGGTGCCTATTACCGCCTCGACCGCGCCCAGACAGAATCATTCAATGGCGTTGCTCTTCCTAAAACCGATGATGATGTAGATCTAACAAATTTAACATCGATCAAGGAAATCTAACAAAGTATGCCAAGCAACTTCCAACTTCAACGCAACTCTTTCGGGCAACTGATTCTCATCGCCGCGAACGGAAATTCTTACGTCGATGTCGAACCTGCACGTGCATTTCCAATCAATACGCCACGTGAAAACATTTCCATCATCAGCAGCGATGGTCATGAACTGGCGTGGATAGAGAAATTAGACGAACTCCCATCTGAAACACGCCAATTACTCGAAGAAGCTTTGAAAACGCGCGAGTTCATGCCCGAAATCCAGCGACTGACCGGAGTCTCTGGCTACGCCACACCTTGCACATGGCAAGTAGAGACTGATCGCGGAAGCACCAGCCTCATTCTGAACTCGGAAGAGGACATCAGGCGCCTAACCTCCTCTGCCCTGCTAATCGTGGACAGCCGCGGAATCCAATTTCTCATCAGGGATCGAGGCTCACTTGATAAAATCAGCCGCAAGATTCTCGATCGATTTTTGTGAAAACCTCTCCGTCTTGGCCGTGATCTGCGGTCGCGGTGTTTTACCCCAAAGCGGCATCTGTCGTGCTTTGCAATACGTGATGCGAGCAGATCGTTTATGGATTAAATGTTATTTCCATTAAGTATAGACCGGTTGCCAATAGTCTTTTCCGAAACGAGGAGATTTTGAGGTTTGGATGTTTGATTTGGAGTTCCGGCCCGTAACCCACAGTTTCGTTGTTGTTCGTCAGTCGTGGATGCAAAATCGCCTCCAATTCCCTCTTGACAGAAACTCTCCATTCCATCAGAAACTTGATTTTCATGAAATATTCATTCCGTAAATACATAAGAATCAGCCTCGCGCTCATACTCCCCCTCTTTGCTTCTTCATGTTTGCAAACAGAGATTACCGTAAACCTTAACAAAGACGGTAGCGGCACTTTCGTTGAACAAACCATCCTTGGGGATCAGATGCTCGCGATGATGACTCAGTTTGCTCAACCCGGTGACCCGGATCCGATCCAAGAAATGTTCTCGGAAGAAAAATCGAAAGCCAAAATTCCTAAAATGGGAGAAGGCGTTGAATTCGTGAAAGTTGAAATGATCAACGAAGGTGGAAAAAAAGGCGGACGGGTGCATTACAAGTTTGCCGACATCAACAAGCTCAACATCAACCCGGCTGGTGTCCTCGAAGCCATGAACGAAGAGGAAGAACAAGCAGAAGTAGATCCAAAAGAGCTCCTGAAGTTCAAATATACCGATGGCAAACTCTCACTCATAATGCCTCCGACGAAGTTCGATGAAATGAACATGGACTTGGGCGATGAAGAAAATCCTCAAGCAGAAGCCATGGCCAAACAAATGATGGGCGACATGCGTATGACCTTGAAACTCAATTTCCCAGGTGGAATTGATAAGACCAACGCCACACACGTCGAAGGCAACACCGCTACCCTAATGGATTTACAAGTCGGCAAAATGCTAGGCCATAAAGAAGCTCTCAAGAAAATATCCGAGACAGCCAAGACCGATGAAGCGGCAGCAAAAGATGCTTTCAGTAAACTCGACGGCATCAAAATGGAAATGAAGCCGGATGTCAGCATCAGCCTGAAGTAATTTCTCGCCAATTATTCTAAACAAAAAAGCGCATCGGAATATCCGATGCGCTTTTTTCATGAAGTGTAATCTCAATGCTCGCGGCAGAATTGCTCGAAGCGGGTAAGGCCTTCGTTCAAGACGTCGAGCGTGGTGCAGTAGCTGATGCGGATCGCATCGTCATAACCGAATGCGATACCCGGAACCGCCGCCACTTTGTAACGGGAAAGAAGTTTATCGCAAAGGTTCATCGATTTAAGACCCGTTTGACCTGTATAAACGAAGAAGTAAAACGCACCTTTTGGCTCTACCACACGAATGTTAGGAATCGCTTTCAAGCGTGAAAAAACGAACTGGCGTTTCACATCATACTCACCGCGAAGGTCTTCGATAAAGGTTTGATCACCTTGAAGAGCAGCGAGTGCGCCGTATTGAGCAAACGTCGTCGCATTCGAAACGCTGTGGTTCTGAACTTTATCAATTGCATCCGCAACTGGCTTAGCAGCAGCGGTGTAACCCAAACGCCATCCGGTCATCGAATACGCTTTGGAAAAGCCGTTTACGGTGATGGTCAGGTTGTAGAGATCCTCGCTAAGTGACGCGATCGAAACGTGTTCGCTATCGCCGTAAACCAATTTCTCATAGATCTCATCGGAAAGAATCATGATATCCTCTGCAACAGCGATTTCACCAAGAGCAAGCAGCTCGTCTTTAGTGTAGATCGCACCTGTTGGATTGCCTGGAGAATTGATGATGACCATCTTAGTCGCAGGAGTCATCGCATCTTCAAACTGCTCAGGAGTCATTTTCCATCCTGTGGATTCTTTGGTCTCAACGAGCACTGGAATACCACCCGCAATTCGGACCATCTCAGGATAAGACACCCAGTAAGGAGTCGGGATGATCACTTCGTCACCTTCTTGAATCACGGCGAGAATCGCATTGAAACATGCCATTTTCGCGCCAGCAGTCACACAAATCTGATTCGCTGGGTAATCAATGTTGTTGTCCTTTTTGAATTTCTCGGAGAGTGCCTGACGGAGCTCGGGAATACCACCGGACGGAGTGTATTTGGTGCGACCTTCCATAAGCGCTTTAACAGCCGCTTCTTTGATGTGGAGCGGGGTGTCAACTTCTGGCTCGCCGCCAGCGAGCGCGTAAACTTCCTCGCCTTTGGCGATGAGTGCTTTGGTATCCGCAGTAACTTTAAGGGTGAGTGATGGGGAAACCTTATCGATTCGTGATGAAATGCTGTGCATGATGGGCGCTTATATTGATTTTCAGGACTTTTGCGCACGACCTCAGTGGTGCACAACAGTTCATGAGGCACCACCGAAACGGGCGGGGCTTGTTGTGGCTTCTACCCTTCACCATGGCAAGAGAAATGCTTTCCATTCTGCCTATTCCAAACCCTCAAAATAAATCAAATCCGCTAATTTACAGGGAAATAGCAAATTTTATCCCTATGAATTTTCATTTATTTGCACTTCAGTGAGAAATGGTTGTCTGAAAAAATCAAGTATTTCATAGAATAGAAACTCAATTCCAACGCCGCTTGACATCATACAAACGCATCATGTCCTATGGCATGAAATCAATGCAGCAGAGCTCACAAAAACTCGTGATTATAGGTGGTGGCGTCATCGGCCTTAGCATTGCCTACTACGCGTTGAAGCAGGGGTTTCAGGTCATTGTGCTGGATAGCAACGGCCCCGATGCGGAGAATTGCTCATCAGCCAATGCAGGAATGATCGTTCCTAGCCATTTCATTCCGCTCGCTGCTCCCGGAGTTATTAGCAAAGGCCTGCGCTGGCTACTCGACAAAGAAAGTCCGTTTTATGTCCGTCCACGTATTTCACTCGAACTCGCGCATTGGGGCTGGTTGTTCTGCCAACATGCCAATCAAGACCATGTTGATGCCGTGAGACATCTGCTCTGCGAACTCAATTTAGAAAGCCGTCGGCTATTTCAAGAACTCTCTCAAGATGAAGATTTCGGACTACAATCCTGCGGCCTTCTCATGCTTTGCCAAAGCCAAAAAACCCTCGACGAAGAGGCTGAAGTTGCGAAACAAGCGCGCGAACTTGGTTTGACCGCTAATCTGTTAGACTCTAAAGCCGTAGCGCTGCTCGATCCAAACATCAACATGAACATCGCCGGCGCCGTGCATTTCGCCGACGACTGCCATCTCGATCCCGCACGCTTCGTCACTTCGCTGAAACGGAGAATCGAACAGATGGGCGGGCAATTGCTTCATAACATTGCGATAGATGAAATCACCTTCCGTAACGGAAAGATCAGCGCGGTATCGGGATCCAACGAAACTTTCGAGGCTCAAGAGTTTGTTATCGCCGGCGGAGCATGGAGCCCTAGCCTTCTTCGCAAGATCGGACTGCGACTACCCATGCAATCAGGCAAAGGCTATTCACTCACCCTTCCTAATCCAACCCAGTTGCCGCAACTCTGCTCGATCCTCGCGGAGGCAAAGGTGGCAGTAACACCGATGGGCGACTCACTCAGATTTGCTGGTACGATGGAAGTCGGCGGACTCGGCTCCGAGATCAATCCCGCACGCGTGCGTGGGATCATCAAGGCGGCCACTCGCTATTTCCCCGATTTCAAGATCAGTGATTTCGATGGGATCGAACCATGGGTCGGTTTGCGCCCCGTCTCCCCGGATGGCATGCCCTATTTGGGGAAAGTTCCAAACTTGGACAATCTCGTGGTCGCAACAGGCCATGCGATGATGGGACTCAGCCTTGCGCCAATAACGGGCAAGCTCGTCACAGAAATTCTAACAAAACGACCCACTTCCATCGGGATCAGAGCTCTCGCACCGGATCGCTTTTCCTAATTCACCCTAACATCTTTCATCATGAAACTCATCGAGTCCCACACCATCGGCGAACCCACTCGCATCATCGTTTCCGGCGGTCCGGATCTCGGCACAGGGCCGCTCTCCGAACGCGCACGGCTGTTCCGCGAGCAACACGATCACATCCGTCGCGCCATCTGTCTCGAACCCCGAGGACACGACGCCGTCGTCGGCGGCCTGCTTTGTGAGCCCCACGCACCGGACTGCGACTTCGGTATCATCTTTTTCAACAACGCCACCACATTGGGCATGTGCATCCACGGCACCATCGGACTGATGGTCACCCTCGCTCACCTCGGTCGTGTGAAACCGGGAGACAAGTGCCGTATCGACACTCCGGTTGGCGTGGTCGATGCGAGTCTTCATATCGATGGCAAAGTTTCCGTCACCAATGTCCCCTGCTATCGTTTGAAAACGGGCATCACTGTCGAACTGCCCGGCTGGGGAAACATCCGCGGCGATGTCGCATGGGGTGGAAACTGGTTTTTCCTCGTCGATGGACAAGGCCCTGAAATTACTGAAACCAACATCCCTGCCCTCTGCGATTTTTCCTCAACGGTCTGCGAGGCACTGAAGCAAGCAGGAATTACGGGTGATGACGGATCAGAAGTTGATCATGTCGAATTATTCGCACCACCTACTGATCCCGCATTTTCAGACAGCCGCAACTTCGTGTTGTGCTCGGGTGGGGCATACGATCGCTCGCCATGCGGCACAGGTTTCAGCGCGAAACTCGCGTGCCTGGCAGCCGATGACAAACTCGCTCCCGGAGCGGTTTGGCGGCAGGCGAGCATCCTGAATCAGATTTTTGAGGGTCGATTTGAAACGCTCGAAGATGGCAAAATATTACCCCACATCACCGGTCAAGCATGGGTAAGTGGTGAAACAAACCTGATCTTCCAAGCAGATGATCCGTTCCGCTACGGACTGCAAAGTCTCTGAAAAGCGAAAGCCGCTGAACTATCTCGAATTCAACGGCTTTCATTGGTTGCGGGAACGGGATTTGAAACTTCTAATGTCTTTCCGAGACTCGGACAAAAGCGGCTAATTCTTAATTTATTAGGTGGCACCTCAGACAAAACTGAGCTTTGTCCGCACTGGCACCCCGATTTCATCGGATGAAAATCGGATGTATCGAGTAGGGCTCAGGATGCCATCTCCTCCTAAAACTCTACTTTTGAAATGTACCGTTGACGGAGACTCTTACACACTCACCTGTTTTTTCCACTGGCAAGCATTTCTATCCATCAGCCTGTCCGCAATTTTACTCAGATTGACCCTCACACACCAAAAACGAATTAACCCACTTAATCTCAGAATCCTAGTGGACGTAGTCCTACTCTCACCCCTGATTTTTATGAGGTTGTGATTTCCTCCCCGAGGAGCGACTGCAAATACCTCAGCCTCCTCGCATCACAAAAATCGATCCTGATTTTCCGCCACTTGCGCTTTTCAATGGCTTCGCACTTCGTTCCTTCTGCCTTTCAAACTGCGCCTGATACCTCGCTGCCATTCCTTTCACATAATCCTCACTGCCCAGCGCGATCCCTTCGCTGAAACACTTCATCCGCTTGCGGATTTCCAACATCGGTAAAAACAGGAAATTCTCCACCGCGGCTTGCGCTGCCTCCACTTGCTTTTGGGTATACCCTTTTCTGTGCGAGTCTTCCGTGACCGTGGCTTCTCCATACAGCCATTTCCGATAATACGCATGTGCCTTCGTGCTCCACGCGTCCTGCGCCACTTCCAAAACCTTGCATAGCCCCCGCCTTGCCCGTTTGCTCCCCCCAACCGCTTCTCCATAGCCGCTCCACGCATACATCGCCGGATCTTTCACGATCCCTGCCCGCACCGGATTCAAATCGATATATCCCGCCATCGTCTGAAGCGCTTCACCCGTCTCCACCAAAACGCTTTTGAATCTATCCATCCACAGCGTCCCACGCCGGCTGTTCTGCTTGTTATACCAACGGCTGAACCGCTCCTTGAGTTCTTTGACAAACAAACTCAGATCACAGAAGCGTTGCTGAAACCGCTCCAACAACGCCTGCGCCGCATCCTCCTCCTGGCGATCGCGCAATTGGGTGATTTCATTCCGGAACTGGGTGATGAAAGCCTTGGAATACACCAGGGAAAGATGTTCAAAAAACTTTTCCTCTCCCTCCTTGCCTTCGAAACGTTTCAGCCAGCTTTTCTGTTCGGGGACTTTGAGCAAAATGTGAAAATGATTATCCATGATCGCGTAGGTCAGAATCTCGACCCCTGAAAACGTGGCCATCCGCCACATCATCCGCCGCAGTGCCTCCTTTTCAATCGAGCCGAGCAAGAACTCGCCATTCACCACCCGTGACATCACATGGTAACACGCCGAGCTGTCCGTAATACGCATCCGCTTGCGCCCGGCAAACCCTCTAGCTCGCCGAATCTGCCCCAACCGCCGCCCCGTTTTCATCTCCGCCAACTCCAACGGAGACCACACCTTCTCCCTCTCCAAATCCCTTTGTTTATCTTGTTTCGGCGTATCCATGGCGAAAAGCTACCACCCCAAAAAAGTGCCCGCAAGCAAATTGTATGCCTGGCAGTTTATTT
>JBILAN010000136.1:0-4026 GCA_044354135.1 Luteolibacter sp. | reverse complement strand
ACCTGGAGGCAATGTTCTTTGACGAGTTTTTAGCGATTGTGGACGAGGACGAGCACGGTTGCTTTTGGGGATGATTTCCCAGTGTCGTAACACTCGCTAAGCATGAGGCGACAAACGGGCGCCACCTCCCCGTTTCTTGATCGTAATAACGGTAACCGTAATACATGACTACCCCCTCAAAAGCCTGTGTTTTGGGGCTTTTTGGTAGCTGCGCAGCGGCTGCATTTGCCACATGCGCACGGTTTGACGTCTCAACGAGCATGGATTTTTCCCTTTTTAATTCATTCAGCCTCTCACGGAAAGATAAAAGCTCAGCCATACGACCCCTTAGAGACAAAGGGCAATGGGCGCTTAGCTTGGACAATAAATCCACTTGAACTGTGTCACGCATGTGATACATTCATCGCATGTCTCAAACTGCAGTCATTCACGCAAGAATCGACCCTGATACCAAGGCTGCCACTGAGCTAGTGCTTGGCTCTCTCGGTCTGACGCCAACTGAAGCAATCCGGCTTCTTTATAAGCAAATTGCTCTCAGGGGTGAGTTCCCATTGGAGCTCAAGGTTCCCAATGAGTTGACCGCAGAGACACTCAGGAAGGCTGACTGTGGAGAGGAACTTGAATCCTTCTCCTCCATCAAGGATCTACGTGCTTCGTGGAAATGAAGGTTACCCAGTCCACACAATTTAAGAAGGACGCCAAACGGCAGCAAAAAAGGGGCAAAGACCTAGACAAGCTGTTCGATGTCATTGATCTGCTAATTTCTGCCAAGGATCTGCCTGCAAGCCTCAGAGATCACACACTCACGGGCAACTGGAAAGGCTGGCGGGATTGCCACATCGAGCCGGACTGGCTGTTGATCTACAAGATGTCGCCGGAGGAACTCGTTTTAGGCCGCACGGGAACACACTCGGATCTTTTCTGATCCTCAAACACCGGCGAAATCATCACGGGGAATTTCAGAAACTTCAACGATCTTTTTTGTTAGGGGCACCCGGACTAGATGCAGCATTACAGCACGAAGTCGCATGTTCCCACGAAGTCCTCCGCAGCTTTCCTGGCCACAATAGCTTTAGCGACGGTGGTAGCGAAGGATGGGAGGCTTGCTGATCACGTGCCAGCCCGCCGAGATGCCTTTGCGGTGCGGAGCCTAGATCCAATCTAACGGCTTGCGATGTTGAAATGAGAGGTTGACTCCAGTGACTACGAAGATAAAAGCCATGCCTGTGTTTTATCTGCATACTTCGATTTTGTACTTGGCAAAACTCTATTGATTGCACCTGCATACTCACCATCATTAAACAAGTATAAGTATTTTTCGCACTTTTTATATGTAAGATCGTTACCAATTTCTCGGCCATAACGCCTTACAATATATAATAAATTTTGATAACTGTAGCCTCCAACCGACTTACTGAGATTTATTTAATTGAATACATTAGGATCTTCAATTCCCTGCAATTGATCCCTGTATTTTTCCATTTTTTTACAGACAGATTTAATATCGTCTAAGCTCATCGCTAATGAAATATCATAAACTGAATCCATTTTATACTCGATACTAGAATTCGATAAGCCTTTATTTTTGTTAGAAAAACAGCTTATAGATAAAAATCCAATTATACCTAAGTAGACAATAAGCAGTTTCATGTCTTTATCTCGAAAATGGATTACGGAAAAAACCTCGAACACCTCTCGGCGAAACGGGTTTTGCTTTTAGTGCTTTGCTCTCATCACAGCATACTTCAGTGATCGATAACTTCATTTTTTCGTAAGTACCCATTAAGTTCTCAGCTGCACTATTTTGATCGTCTGTACTGTTATCTCCAGGATCAAATGTTATACAACCCTCTGAATAACCAGAGGCATGAATTCGTATAACTGTTCTTACAGCTCCTTTCGGAGTCACTAAAGTTCCAGGATAACGACCTGGTTGGGTAACAGAAGGCGTGCCTTTTCGATATTTATCGTCTTCACCTGGTCGGTTATTCTCTGGCCCAGTAGGCTTTGGAACCACGTCGTATTCACCAGGAGGAATAGGACCAAGTTCCCCATACGGATCACCGCCTTTTCCATCAGGATTTCCATAACCTCCAGTATTTGCTGGAAATGCAGGTCCTTTTAAACCGTTGGGCGTTTCAAACCAACATGTCATTTGACCCTTAGTAGTGCCGTTTTTGCAGCGTATGCAGCGCATCCAAACAGTCCCTGGGAGCTTTTTCAAACCCCATGGATCAATCCAATTGATTGGATCTGAACCAACAAATGCATATAAGCTTGGCCCTTCGGGTAGTAATTCGGGAGTCCAGCTACGATCCAAGTCACCAATCGGATCTCTAGATGGCCAGCGTCCTGTTTCAGGGTCGTAGAACCTGTAACCGTAATACATGACTACACCCTCAAAAGCCTTTGTTTTCGGGCTTTTGGGTAGCTGCGCGGAGGCTGGATTTGTCACGCACACTCGATTTAGCGTCTCAACAATCATGCATTACAAGCATTCTAGCCTCACCAGCCTCTCACGGAAAGCTAAAAGCGCATGCAGGCCAGAGCGAAAAATGATTTCTAACGTTTTGAAATGTGAACATGCGACCCTGTCACCGATGATCGCCGATTGGGTCACGCTTACGCCTAGATCGACCCTCTGACCCGCTAAACCTGCCCCAACTTTTCCCACGTTTTGATCCCTACTAACTCCAGAGGAGAACCGTCCTTTAATCACTCCAAATCCCTTTACTTATATCGATTCGGCGTGATCGCGCCAGCAGGTTCTATTTCATCATAGAGAACCTCACGAGTGGCTAAGAAGTGGCTAAGCTGCCAAACTTTGATTGAAATTTAAAAACCTCTCAAGATTCATAACTCATTGATAATGAAATGGTGCGCGCGATAGGACTCGAACCTACACAGGGTTGCCCCCACTAGAACCTGAATCTAGCGCGTCTACCAATTCCGCCACGCGCGCACTTAGGCCAGCCTTTCGACTGGGCGGGAAAAGAAACATGCCGCCGTAAAATTGGCAATCACCATTTTTCTCCGCACGGTGACCAAATTTAAGAAATCTTACCGCGAATGAAAGCGAATGGGCGCGAATCAAATCAATTTGGTAAACCTAGATTCCAAAATAATACGAGTAAGTTTTTCACCTATGAAAATGGGCACGATTATTAAATTAGCGTTCATTCGCGTCCATTCGCGGTTAAACCTAATGAAGTGGTCTCCTTAATGTTGCCAGTAAATTGTCAGATTTATTAATGTCTTTGCTAGGTCTTCGAGGGACGAGGTTATTGGTTTGTTTTGTTTTGGTTTGTTAGCGGGTGAGGTGGAATGGAGAGGCTGGAGCGTAGCGGAAGACTCGTAATGGAGTCTCACCCGCTACGTCGTCGCCCCAGTCATGCGGCCTGGCAGACTGGCGGATTGTAAATCGACCAAGGCGTGACGTAGCCGTGCGTTTGATGCTTTCGACGATGATTGTAAAACTCTATCCAATCGGCTGTTAGCGCACGGAGTTCGGGGATCGTTTGATAGCTCCAGAGTCGCAACTTCTCATACTTTAGGCTGCGCCACAGTCGCTCGATGAAGACGTTATCCATCCAGCGGCCACGTCCATCCATACTGATTTCAATGTCGTTGTGTCGTAGCTCATTGATCCAATCCGCTCCGGTGAACTGACTGCCTTGATCCGTATTGAAGATCTTCGGTTTACGCCCCGTTGTTCGCAGCGCGGCGCGCAAGGTACGCACGCAAAACGCGCTGTCCATGGTGTTGCTGATCTCCCAGGCAAGGACAGCACGGCTGTGCCAATCCATGATAGCCACCAGATAAGCGTGGCCTTTTTCCATGGGAATGTAGGTGATGTCGGCACACCAGACTTCATCGACAGTGGAGATGGTTCGTTTACGCAAAAGGTAGCAACTATATTCCGCATAGTTGGTTTTTCGCCAATGTATTGAGACGTATCAGGAGTTTTCTCGCCACTGCGATGTAAGCGACTTTTGCCGGTTTGCCGCTTTCGCGCAGACGTTGGTA
>JBILAN010000155.1:0-4085 GCA_044354135.1 Luteolibacter sp. | reverse complement strand
GGGTTCGGACGACATGGTCTTGTCCCAAGACGTCATCAAACGTTTTGGGTCGATATTTTCTGGCAAAAACCTGGTAGCTCACGAGGGGAGAATAGAGGTCTTGGCGGATTTGTCATGATCGGTTTTTAAGAAAACGGATTTTCTCGGTGAGTCGCTGATAAAATGGGGGATTTATTACGCCGAAGGCTTTGGACTGCTGGGATGATTCCCAGCTTTTACGATAGGTGTGGATCAACGGGGTGAAAGGTTATTACCGAAGATGTCCGTTTAAATACATCAACCTTGAGAGCTGTGGATAAAGAACCACAGCAGTCCAGAGCCTTCGGCGAATTCAAACTTTCATTGTCTGCAACACTGGCAGATGCTCAGGGCCGAGCTCCAATCCTGTGAGAGCCCGGAGGTCGGCTTCGATGGCGTCTAGGACATCGAGCTCTGGGCGGAAATCTGCGGCGTGGTAGGACGAACGGACGAGTGGGCCGGAGGCGCAGTGGCGGAAGCCTTTGTCGAGGGCGATTTGTTTGTATTCGGCGAATTGGTCCGGATGGATGTATTCGACGACTGGAAGATGTTTCGGTGTGGGGCGGAGGTATTGGCCGAGGGTGAGAACCGTGACGTCGTGCTCTAACAGATCGTCCATCGCCTTGAGGATTTCGTCGTGACGCTCGCCGAGGCCGAGCATGATTCCGGATTTGGTAGAGACGTGGCCGTTGACCATTTGCTTGGCCTTTTTCAGGACGGTTAGAGAGCGCTGATATTTGGCGCGGGAACGGACGAGAGGAGTGAGGCGCTCGACGGTTTCCAGGTTGTGATTGAAAATGTGGGGGCGAGCATCCATGACCATCTGCAGCGCCCAATCGCGGTCGTTGAAATCGGGGACGAGGACTTCGATGATGATGCCTGGATTGACTTCACGCACGGCGCGGATCGTTTCACGAAAGTGTTCGGCTCCACCGTCTTTGAGGTCGTCGCGAGCGACGGCGGTGATGACGATGTGTTTGAGGTTCATGCGGCTGGTGGCCTCGGCGACGCGGGCGGGTTCGTCGGATTCTAGGGCATCGGGTTTTGCGGTTTTGACGGCGCAGAAACCACAGGCGCGGGTGCATTTGTCGCCAGCGATCATGAAAGTGGCGGTGCCTTGTCCCCAACATTCCCAGCGGTTCGGGCATTGAGCTTCCTCGCAGACCGTAACCAGTTTGAGATCGGTGATGAGGGATTTGGTCGACCAAAAGGCAGGATTGTTGGGAAGACGGACTTTGATCCACGAGGGTTTTTGCTCTCGGTGGAGTTGGGGATCCATTTTCATTTTCGGGCCGCAGGTGGACATGTGAGCGCAGCTTAAGTTTCAAATTTCAAAGTTCAACCCATTTGAGCAGGGAGTAGGGAGCGGGGAGCGGAGAGCTATTCTCTTTCTCCTAGCTCTAAGCTCTCAGCTCTAAGCTCTCAGCTATACAAGAGTTGGCTCATGGCTAAGTAGAGCGGGATGCCAATGACCAAGTTGAAGGGGAAGGTGATGCCCAGGGAACTGGTGACGTAGGTTGCTGGGTCGGCGTTGGGGAGGGAGGCGCGGCAGGCGGCGGGCGCTGCGATGTATGAGGCGCTGGCGGCGAGGACGGCGAAGATGACCGCACCGCCTTGGCTGAGGCCGATGAACCATGCGAGCAATAGACCGATGCAGGCTTGGACGATGGGGGCGAAGATGGCGAAGGTGATGAGGCTTTTTCTGATGCGTTTGGATTCTTTGATTTTCGCTCCAGCGATGAGACCCATTTCGAGGAGGAAGAGCATCAGCACACCATAGAAGGGGGAGACGAGGAAGGGATCAAGTAGCGCGCGGCTTTGATCGCTGGCGGTGACTCCGCAGACGATACCGCAGATGAGTAGGATGAAAGTTTTTCCAGTGATGACCTCGTGGATGGAGTTTTTCAGAGGGGTTTTGGCTCGGGCGCTGAACATTTTGGCAAGCACCATGGCGACGAAGATCGCTGGGATTTCCATGGCAGCCATGATGGCGGGCATGAATTTTTCGTAGGTGATCTTTTGCTGATCGAGGAAAGCAAGACAGGCCATGAAGGTGACAGCGGAGACCGATCCGTAGTGTGCGGCCAACGCAGCGGCATCGGAGACTCTCATTTGCAGGACTTTGCGAGTGAAGAAGAAAACGAGGACAGGAATCAAACTGCCGATGACCAGAGTGATGCCGAGCGGAGCGGCGAGCTCGATGAGGCTGGTGCTTGCCATGGCTTTTCCTCCTTTGAATCCGATCGCGAGGAGGAGATAAATCGTTAGAGCTTGGTAAACTTGTTCAGGGAATTTCAGGTCGCTTCTGACATAAACCGCGACGATTCCAGCGGCGAAGGCAATGACGGGTGGTGAGATGAGGTTGGCGAGGAGTAGGGCGATGGATTCCATTGGTGTTTGTTCTGCGGAGGTATAATTCCATAGGAAATACATACGCAAGTAAAAACACGAAAAGAATGTCGCGAAACAAAGATTGGTAATTTTAGCATACCAGAGCTCACTTAGTCAGCTGAGTTGATTATTTATAAGCTGACGGGGGAGTCAGTTTTAGGGTCCAGGCATCAATGTCGTGTCTTAGATTTTGTGATAATTTTATCGTGATATATAGATCTGGGTATTCTAGGCTCCTCGATATGAATGGATCTTCCAACTGGACCTTTTTCACCAATCACGCCCATGTGATGGTCTGCCTGGCGCGCAATGGAGACAGGCCGTTGCGTGAGGTGGCGGTGGATATCGGAATCACTGAGCGGGCGGTGCAACGGATTGTCGCGGATCTGGAGAAGGGGGGATATTTGAAACGAGAGCGCGAGGGGCGGAGAAACCGGTATTCGCTGATTCTAGATACTCCGCTCAGGCATTCGTTGGAAGCGGATCATTCGATTGGGGATGTGTTGAGGGTTTTGATGGAGGGGTAGAGTTGGGATTTTTTCTTGAAATATATTAGCAATATAATATATTGCTAATGATGATTGAACTTCGATTCGAGTGGGATCCTTAAAAAGCAACTTCCAACGAGAAAAAGCATTGTGTCTCTTTTGCTGAGGCGCAGACAGTTTTTTCGGATGAAGATGCTTTAGTTATCCCGGATCCAGATCATTCGAAGGTAGAAGAACGATTCATTATTCTCGGCCTTAGTCACCAAGAGCGAGCTTTAGTCGTGGTTCACTGCTTACGTGCTGGGGGCGGTATCATACGAATCATTTCAGCGAGACGAGCAGGAACCAAAGAACAAAAACCATACTGGGAACAAAAATCATGAGAACGGAATACAACTTCACCAAAGCAGTTAGAAATCCTTACGTGAAAAAGGAAAAGAAAGCGATAACTATCAGACTCGAGAATGATGTGGTGGATTATTTTAAAGGGATGTCTTCAGAAACGGGCATTCCTTATCAAAATCTCATCAATCTTTATTTAAGAGACTGCGCAGAACATAGTCGTAAACTCAGTCTGTTATGGAATGAAAAGAATTCTAAAGCCTGAACAGAATTAAGAATGCTCATGAATCCAAACTGGTAGAAATTATCTTAATCATCCATGAGGCCTTTTTTACCACAATCTAAGGTTAACTTTCCTGTGCTGTTCAAGCTGATGGTGATCTATGGGGTGGTTGCTTTGATTATTCTGCTTTGTGTGGTGGTGGTGGAGTTCGTAGTGTCTGGATTTGGAACTTACAGATTTCAGTTTCAATTGTTTGGAGTAACAGGTCTTATCGGTGTATTGAAAGAAGACTTTGTAGGTATGGATAGTTCCTTCATGAGAACTATCCGCCAAACCGACTTGCTTACTATTCTTATCCCATTTGGTGCAGGAGGTATTTTTGGGGTGGTTCACTACAACTTTGTTAGAAAGAGGCGTTCCATTATTCAGACCATAGATGAATCATTAGAGACGGAAGTGGATTCAAAGTAGCTAGCGATCCACGGTCAACCGGGCCGGTTGACCCTTGTGTATTAAAAACGTGCTATCCTTTCGGAGGAAGCGGCGGAGGAGTTCGTTTGACCCTTGAACGCCTGCCGGATGTTCGGAAGGTAGCTTGAACACTCCGCCGTCTTCCCCCGTCC
>JBILAN010000016.1:0-44015 GCA_044354135.1 Luteolibacter sp. | reverse complement strand
GGTAGCACCAGCCACAAAGAGCTTAATTAGATCTCCTTGTTTGTAGGCTGATAATCGACTTTTTCTTTGATACATGGACTGGGCTAGTTTAGTGATTTTAGATCACTTAGCTAGTACAGCCCCAAATAATTTCACAGGAGCAAACGGAGATAACGGAGGGCTGGAACAACTCAACCTTAGCTATTCATCTGATTTTTGTTGAGACAAAGAATTTGAACCACGGATTACACGGAACACACGGAATGGTTGCCCCGCACCTTGCTGTCTGATTTCATTTTGATTCTTCACTCTGTGTACTCCGTGCATTCCGTGGTTAAAACAGGTCAACCTCGGCTATTTTCTGCCCAAAATCTCCAGATCCAACGGTTGGTACTCGTCCTATAGCGCTCCAGATCGCCCTTGCTTTGGCGGCTTTGGTATGTATTTTCCAGTTAGTGCGAGTCTTTTCCTCCTTCTTGTTTGCCCTGATGGCCGTGGTTTTACCCATGGCCGGGGTGGAGCGTTATGTTTGCACGATGGATATGGAGTTTTCGGGAAATCTGGACGACTGCCCGATGACGGGGGATGATTGCGGTGGGGGAGACCACGAACTTCCGGATTGCATGGTCACCACCGACCTTGTTCCGGACGCCGAAATCCCGAATCTCGCCCAGATTCCTTTTTTGAAAGCGGATGAAGTCATTTATCTTCGGCTTTCGGTAGCAGATTTAAAGGCAAACTCTACCTCTCCCGCTCGCATGGAGCACCGTCGTGGTCCGCCGGATTCACGGGAATGGTATGTGAAACAGCAGCGACTGTTGATTTGAAAATAGTGAAAACCTGATGTTGCCGGACGATGCGATGCATTCGCGGCACGTTTTTCCATCGGGTTTCTGACCCGCAAGTTTCAAATTTTTACCACCTATGCCAATCAACCGCCTGAATGTAGGGCAAATTTTCTCAAGCCAAAATCTTTCCCCAAGCGCTCGCAAGCGCATGGCGGTTTGGATTTTACCGCTCGGACTCTTGCTGGGGTTCTTGCTGATCTTTGCCCTGTTGTTCCGGGATCGCTTGATCCCCGCAAAAGAGGTCGATGTCTTTTCAGCTGTCGGCATCGAGGAGAGCATCAAAAACCCGACTCCGAAAAAATCCACGAACGTCGCCGGGAAATTAATGTTTCAAGCATCGGGTTGGATTGAGCCGGATCCGCTGCCGATCAAGGCCACCGCGCTGACGGATGGGATCGTCGATTCCGTAAATGTTCTTCAAGGCGAGTTGGTGAAAAAAGGCGACCTGATCGCCACGCTGATCCGGGTCGACTCCCGACTCGAGCGCGATGCGATGGCAGCCAAGCTCGCGGAGATGAAAGCGGATTTCGATGCTCACTGCGTCAAAACCCAGCTCGCCTTGCAGCGGATGGAAGTGGAAAAGGCAGGGCTTGCGATCGCGGAGGCGGATGCGGAAGAGGTGAATGACAAGCTGCGCCGCTACGAGCGTTTGAACAAAGGTGCGATTTCCGAGGACGACATGCTGGCGATACGTCTCGATCAAAAACGCCGACTCGCGGAGGTCGATGCCGCCAAGGCGAAGATTGCCGGAATCGCCCAAGAGCTGAACCAGATCGCTTTCGAGATTCTAGCGATCCAATCAAAAATCAAAGAGGCGGAAATCGAGTTGGAAAAAGCCGAGCTGGCGCATGCGCGGACCGAAATCAAAGCGCCGGTCGATGGTCGGGTGCTCGCGCTGAAAGCCGCGCCGGGTCAGAAAAAAATGGTGGGAATGGATGATGAGGACAGCTCGACCATTGCGATTTTATACGATCCCGGCCACCTGCAAGTGCGGGTGGATGTTCCGTTAGCTGACGCGGCGGGACTCAGCGTCGGCCAACGCGCGAAAATCCGTTCCAACCTTCTGCCGGATCAGGTTTTCGAAGGTGAAGTCACCCGCATCGAAGGCGCGGCGGATCTGCAACGCAACACCCTGCAAGCGAAAGTCCGCATTGAAAACCCCAGCGAAAAACTCCGTCCGGAGATGCTGAGTCGGGTGGAGTTTTTTGAAACTACCATTCCTACTACAGATGCCGTAGTTGAATCGACCGGTATCGCGGTCTATGTTCCGAAAGCAGCGATCCAGGACAATCAGGTTTGGATCTGCGATCCCGATACCAAGCGCGCCGAACGGCGTGCGGTGAATCCCGGTGCGACCAAAGACGGCATGGTCATGGTTCCGGAAGTCCGGCCCGGCGAATGGGTTGTCACCAAACCTCTTGATCTCAAAATCGGCCAACGCCTCAACCCCAATTTCAAAGAACGTTTATGATCACCTGTAAATCCATTTCCAAATCCTACACCAAAGGCACGAACATCGTGACGCCTCTGGAAAATCTTGATCTTGAGGTGGGTCGCGGAGAATTCCTCGCGCTGATGGGTCCCTCCGGATCCGGCAAGACCACCTTGCTGAATTTGATTTCAGGCATCGATTCCCCGACCTCAGGTAGCCTCGTCATCGATGGTGAAAACATCGCGGCGTTCACTCGCAAGCAACTCACTCAATGGCGCGCCCGAAAGGTGGGTTACATATTCCAGCTTTATCATCTGATACCCGTTCTAACTGCTTTTGAAAACGTCGAGCTACCCTTGTTGATCACTTCGATGAGCAAGGCCGAGCGGAAACAGAAAGCCGAAGAGGCGTTGGAGATCGTGGGCTTGCAGGATAGGTCGCATCACACGCCGAGCGAGCTTTCTGGAGGACAGGAACAGCGGGTGGCGATCGCGCGGGCCTTAGTTGCCGATCCGGCCTTGCTGGTCGCGGACGAACCGACCGGTGATTTGGACCGAGAATCCGCGACGATGATTTTGGAACTGCTGCAATCGCTATCCCGCGAAAGCGGCAAAACCATCGTGATGGTGACCCACGACGCCCGCGCGGCTGCTGCTGCGGACCGGACCTTGCATTTGGAAAAAGGAAAATTGTTAGAAAACGAACCCCACTTGTCAAAATCATGATCGCTCTCTTGCAACTCGCTGCAAAACAACTCACGCGCCACCGCCTGCGGACGGCATTGACCGTTTGCGGGGTGGCTTCAGGCATGTTTTTGTTTACCGCTGTGGAAACGCTTCAAGATTCTCTGGCAGCCGCCACCGAGGAAACCGCAGCGGACACGACCTTGGTGGTGTATCGCGAAAACCGCTTTTGCCCGATGGCGAGCCAGTTGCCAGAGCATTACCAGGACGAGATCCGGAAAATGGACGGGGTGAAAGAAGTGATCCCGATCAAGATCACCGTGAACAATTGCGGCGCGAGCTTGGATGTGATCACGTTTCGCGGCGTGCCGGAAGGGATGCTGCGCAAGTTCGCACCCGAGATCGAAATCATCGAGGGTGACGAAAGCGAATGGAAAAAACGCGGTGATGGCGCGCTATTAGGAGAACAGTTTGCCAAACGCCGCGGTCTCAAGCCCGGAGATAAATTCGATGCGGTGGGGGTGACGGTGCACGTCGCTGGGATCATCCGATCGCCGTTTCCGCAGGATAATAACGTCGCGTATGTGAAGTTGGAGTTCCTACAACAAGCCTCCAAAATGGGCTTGGGCATCGTCACGCAGTTCAACGTGCGGGTGGACAAATCCTCGCAGTTGAAACCTGTGTCGGAAGCGATCGATGCCCGTTTCAAATCCGACCAAATGCCCACCAACACGCGTCCGGAAAAAGCCTTTTTCGCGGAGGCGGCGGGACAGCTCATCGAGCTGATCGGCTTCACCCGTTGGCTCGGGATCGCTGCGGTGGTCGCGGTGGTGCTGCTGGTGGCTAATGCGATTTCCCTCATGGTGCGGAGTCGGGTTAAGGAAAACGCCGTGCTGCGGACCTTGGGATACCCCAGCCGCGCGATCATGTTTCTCGTGCTAAGCGAAGGCGGTCTGTTAGGTCTGATGGGCGGACTCTGCGGAGCTGGTTTGGCATGGGCATTCCTGCGCTGGCAAAGTTTCACCATGGGCAGCGAAGGCCAGACCCTCGCCATCCTACCCCAGTTCTCCACCGTGTTTTTCGCGATCACAGCGGCGCTCCTGTTAGGAATCATCGCCTCCATTCACCCCGCTTTCATCGCCATCCGCCAACCCATTGTTAAATCACTCAGATCATGAAGATTGAAGCGATAAATCGCTGTTCTTGGTTCCTGGTTCTTAGTTCTTGGTTGGGCTACGCGCTATGCTACCCCTCTTCATTGAGGTTTAAAGTTTAAAATTTAAAGTTTCATGCTCCCGTTATCTTATGCCCTCAGAAACCTTTTCCGCGATAAATCACGGTTGTTGCAGACCGTTGGCGGGTCGGCGTTGGTGGTGATGTTGGTGATGGCGGCGGCGGCGTTGAACGGGGGGATGAAGCAGGTGCTTTCCGCATCCGGTTCTCCGCGGAACGCGATTCTGTTAGGTGCTGGCAGTGAGGAAAGCATCCAGCGCAGCGAGGTGAGCGCGCAGTTGTCGGGGATCGCGGAAGCGACGATTCATGGGGTTTCCAAAGTGATGGGTCGGCCGGCGGCGACGCCTGAGATTCATTACATGTCAGCGCTGCGCACGGCGGATGGCGGAAAGGGGCAGGCCTTGTTTCGGGGTGTGACGCCTGCGGCTTTGCTGGTGCATCCGGAAGTTCGATTGATCGAAGGCACTTTTCCGCAAGCGGGGGAGGTGATGGTCGGTAAACTGGCGTGGCGCAAACTGGGTTTCCCGGAGGATGCATTGAAGGTCGGTAACAAAGTTTTGTTAGATAAATCCGAAATGACCATCTCCGGAACATTCGCCGCGCTGGGAACCGTGATGGAATCGGAAATCTGGGCGGCGATCGGCGACCTTCGAATGCTGGCGCAGCGCGAGACGGTTTCGTGCGTGGTGCTGCGGATGGATCACCCGAAGGATTTCTCAGAAGCGGATTTGTTCGCCCAACAACGCCTCGATCTCGAACTCACCGCGATGCGGGAAAGCGATTACTACGCGGCGCTCGGCGATTTCTACAAACCCATCCGCATCATGACCTGGCTGACCGCGGGATTGGTCGCGGCCGGAGCGATTTTCGGTGGCTTCAACACCCTTTACGCCGCCTTCGCCTCGCGCATCCGTGAGCTGGCAACGTTGCAGGCCATCGGTTTCGGGCGACTCGCGATCTTTTTCAGCCTCGTGCAAGAAAGCCTCGTGGCTTGTTTGGCCGGAACCTTGCTTGCTTCAATTTTGGCATTAGCGTTGTTGGACGGCATGACCATTCCGTTTTCCATCGGCGCATTCACCATCGGCATCACGCCGGCAGTGGCGGTGATCGGTTTGGTGACGGGAATTCTGTTAGGAATCCTGGGTTCCATCCCGCCCGCCATCCGTTGCCTCATGCCCGCCTTGCCAAAAGCCCTTCGCTCATGAAACTAAAAAAGAAAATCGAACCGCGGATGGACGCGGATGGACGCAGATGTTAAGAAAATAGTGTTAACTTCAAATGATCATCCAACCACTATAATGCTAAGTAATTAAAAAGGTTTTATTTATCTGCGTTCATCCGCGGTTCAATTTCCATTTCGAATAAAAAATCTAATTCCAATCAAAACTATGAAACTTCCAATCATCTCCATCGCCGTCATCGCCATGCTTTCCCTGCATGCCTGCAAAAATGAAGAATCCAAACCAAGCGCCGAAACCCAAGCCCCCGATCCGGCTCTTGCCGCTTATTTTGTGAGCGATACTTTGCCCGACGCTCAATCCATCCACATCGCCCGCACCACAGCGAAACCCGGTGATACGATCACTCTCAAAGGCGAAGTCATGGGCCGCGAGAAAGTCTTTGTCGACGGCCGCGCCGCCTTCATTCTCGGTGATCCTGAAAAACTGACAACTTGCGATAAAAACCCCGGCGACTCATGTGCAACACCATGGGATGCCTGCTGCGATTCGAAAGAACTCAAACGCATCGGCATCGCCTCCATCCAGATTCTCGGCGAAGACGGTCGTGTCATCGCCAGTGAGTTGAAGGGCGTGAATGATCTGAAAGAACTCAGCTCCATCACCGTCAGCGGAGTGGTGGACCAAAGTTCAACCGAAGATAATTTTGTGATCAACGCGAAGCAGATTCATGTGGAGAAGAAGTGAGGTTTGAAGAATTGGACCGCGCGAGTCCAGTCGCGCAATTTTCTCAAGCGTGACCGGAGTCACGCGGTCCAATATATGGCCAAACTAGCTTGGACACTCTGACGAGCCTCCAGTGTGTTCTCTGTCCTAGGTAAAATAGCGAATTTTAGCATTTATCTTAGGTATTTGCGGATAAATCGCTAATTATGTGGCTTTTGGTGAAATAGCCGACTAGAGACCCTATTCGGTTCACGACTTGGCAGGATCAAGTTCTGGAGTTTAGCCAGTAGTTTTTAGATTCTTTGGCGATCTGAGACCCGATTCACGGGAACAGTCTCAAGAGAAGTCATGATACGTGAACCGAATTTAATGTTATGAAAATGTATATTGGAAACCTGTCGTTTGATACGACCAAACAAGACCTCGAAACCCTCTTCTCCGAATACGGAGCTGTTACGGATGTGCATCTCCCAACCGATCGTGAAAGCGGTCGACCACGTGGATTTGCTTTCGTAACCATGGACAGCAAAGAAGCAATGAACAAAGCAATCGCAGGTGTCGACGGCACCGATGTTGGTGGTCGTTCACTGAAAGTAAACGAAGCCCAAGCCCGCGAAGAGCGCAGTGGTGGCGGCGGTGGTGGTGGTGGTTACGGCGGCGGAAATCGCGGCGGTGGCGGCGGCGGTGGTTATGGCGGCGGCGGAAATCGCGGCGGCAATGATCGTCGTGAAGAGCGTGGCGGCGGCGGACGTCGTTACTAGTTCACTTTATAAAATATTCCACGGCAGCTCTCCGTTATCGGGGGGCTGCCGTTTTTTTATGGCAGGGACGCGTATCCTTACGCGTCCATATCTTGCGGCGGTTATTACGGAAAGGGTTCGATGGGGTATGAAGCACCGTTAGATATGGACCTTTACCCCGACAAGTCGGGGCTGGCTGAGATAAATCGCAACGCAGTTGATTTTTAGGTTGGGGTTTCTAGTGTGTGGCATCGGCTGGTTTCGCGGTCGGGCACATTTCCATGATCATTTACCTACTTGTTTTTCTCTCAGGGCTTTCCGCTTTGATCTATCAGATCTTGTGGATGAAGCAGTTGGGGCTGTTGTTTGGAAATACATCGCATGCCGCCGGGGCGACCTTGGCGGCATTTTTTGCAGGCTTGGCGGTGGGAAGTTGGTTCTGGGGAAGACGTTCCACACAAGGTAGGAATCCCATGCGGATTTATGCGGGATTGGAATTAGGGATCGCGATTACGGCACTGCTCTATTTTGTGGTGATAAAAGGTTACCATTTCATTTATCCCGAGGTTTTCGAGAGTGTGCATTCGGGTGCATGGTTATTGTTGATCAAATTTCTGTTAGCGATCGTGCTTATTTTTCCACCTGCATTTTGCATGGGAGGAACAATACCGGTTGTCGGGCAATATGTGATTCGTAATGCATCGCGGTTCGGATCGACCTCGGCGCTGCTCTATGGAATCAATACGCTGGGTGCGACGCTCGGTGCCTTGTTGGCGGGATTTTTCATGCCGCTTTGGTTCGGGTTCCGAGGGACTTGTTTCATTGCAATGGGGATCACCTTGATTCTGGCGGTTCTGGCATTTTTGGTTTCCCGATCGGCATCGGCTACGCGCGAAGTTGAGATTAGCGAGGATGAATCATTTGCCGGAGAGTTGCCCGCTCCGCATGAAGGAAAATTCGATAAGGATAGGTTTGCCCTGACGGTCATCTGTTTCATGTCAGGGTTCGGTGTACTGGCGCTTGAGGTGCTGTGGACGCGGATGTTTTCCTTGGTGTTAGAGAATTCGGTTTATACCTATGCTGCGATTCTTGTGGTCGTGCTTTCCTGTCTTGCCGGCGGATCTTTGATAAGTTCTGTGCTCGCGCGGCGGAAGTTGGCGCCGAACACGGTGCTCGCGGTGCTGCTCGGACTCAGTGGAATCGCCATAGCCCTGACGCCCACCGTTTTCATGAACTTGACTGATTCTTTCCAGTTTCAGGCGGTCAGGGCAACTTGGTTAGATTTCGTGTTTTTGATTTTCAAGAAATGCGTGCTCATCATAGCTCTGCCTGCTTTGGTGTTGGGCGCGGTTTTTCCCTATCTGATGAAAACCGAGGAGAAATATGCTACATCGCCTGGAAGGAGTTTGGGGCGCCTCGCGACGATCAACACGATTGGGGCCATCCTCGGTTCGCTCGTTTGTGCGTTTCTTTTGCTTGAGTATTTCGGCTTGTGGCGCTCGATGCAGATCATGGGTATTATCTATTTTCTGATGGCGATACTAATGCCATCAGTGCGAGATCGCGTTGGGATTGCGGTCAAGTGTATCGGCTGCTTGGGGCTGGTTTTGTTGCTCACAGGACTCAACCCCTCACAACTGCCAGCGACCGGTGTGCTCGAGGCGCGTAAAGATGAAGTGACGATCAAAACATGGGAGGGGAGCGATTGCACGGTTTCGGTTGTCCGCGGCAATGATGGTCTGGCGATTAAAATCAACTCGGATTACGGTTTGGGTTCTACGGGCGCTCGCGTCAGGCAGGCTTGTCAGGCGGAAATTCCGCTGATGCTCAAACCCGATGCGAAGTCGGTGTTTTTCCTGGGGATGGGAACGGGCATGAGTGCTGGCGCGGCTTTGTCCGAAAAATTTCCTCAAGTGGAGCGTGTGGTTACCTGCGAGCTTTCACCCAACGTTATTGCCGCCTCCAAAGAGTTCATGACCAACGTAGATGCTGTTGATCTTACAAATGGTCTTTTCACAGATCCGCGGTCCACGGTTCTAACAGAAGATGGACGTCACTATCTGATGGCGACCAAAGAGAAGTTCGATATTATCGATGCGGATTTGTTTGTTCCCTACCATTCCGGTGCCGGAAGCTTGTATACGACCGAGCATTTCGAAAGCGTGAAAAAACGTCTCAAGCCAAGTGGGATATTTGTCCAGTGGGTGCCTGTCTATCAGGTGACGGATTTTGAATTTCATGTGATCGGAAGAACCATGCTGGAGGTGTTTGATCAGGTTTCGATTCTGCGTTGTGATTTCGCACCATTCAATGAGGTGATCGCTTTCGTAGGGCATAATGGGAGAGTGCCACTGGCTGCTTGTGATCTTGACGATGCTGGGGTGAAGAAGGGATTTTTAGATGGAAACGATCATGATAATATTTACCAGACACTCAATCCGCAGACGGTTTTGGTTTATTATGGAGGAAACGTGACGGCATCGAAGGAATTGTTTGCGGGTTATCCGGTTAATACGGATGACAAGCCGGTGATCGAATACATGGCTCCCAAATATTATCGGAATCAAAACAAGGATGAGACGCCTTGGTTTGTGGGGCCATATATTCTCAAGTTCATCAAAGACCTACAGGAAAATTGTCCTCCGGATAAGGATCCACTGCTCGTGAATCGCACGCCTGCGAACCGGCGCTTGCCTTTGGCCGGTAGTGCTTATCAAGAGACAAAGTTGTGGGCGGAGTTCGGCAATAATGAGAAGATTCAGAAGAATTGGAATCTGTTCGTGAGAGAATGGGTGGGAATGGTGAAGAGTGAACAGTGAACGAAGAGCGGTTGGTGATAAACGATTAAATCCATGCAACAAGAAATTGAATTACCAATGCTGGAGCGTATTCCTTTTCCGCTCAAGCGTATGCTGGTTCGGCTTGGGGCTTGGTTGGTGTTGCTGACAGGATTTTTGTTTGGGGTGATCGTTTGGTGGTGTGTCAGTGAGATCGCATCACCTGAGCGCAGGCCGCTGAGCGCCGCTAATCAGGAGTTTTTCAAAGAAACATCGCAGGCAGGATTCACAGTGGAACAGTTTGAATCGACGGATGGCATGCCGTGCTTGGTTTGCATACCGAAGCCGATGGACTCATTTTCCAAAAAAGGCGAAACCATTCGTGGCCAGTTGTTAGAAAAAGAAATGACGTTGGCTTCTTCGGGTGAGATTATCGGGACTTTGCTGATTCTTCACGGACGGACAGGAATGAAGGAAGATTATCTAGCCGTTGCGGAGAGATTCTGCGCGGTGGGCTTGAGATGCGTCATTCCCGATTTGCCAGGGCATGGTGCGAACAAGGAGCCGTTCACAACTTACGGAGTGCTTGAGGCTCCGACAGTTTTGAAATGTTACGAAGAAGCCTCCGTGAAATATGGTTTCGCTCAACAGCCATGCATGATGTTAGGTCAGTCGATGGGTGGGGCGTATGCGGTACGGGTGGCGGCTTTGGATGAGTCGCCATTTCAAGCGATGGTTGTCGTTTCCTCTTTTGATAAGCTGCAAACGGTAGTGAGGGGGCAGACCAAAGATTTGCTCGGAGATGTGGTTGGAACGGCAGTGAGCGGATCGGTGGAACACGTGTTCGAATGGAGGACAGGAGTCAAAATTTCAGAAATCAACAGCGCCAAAAAAGCCCCGAGCATTCGCATCCCAACCTTGGTGATTCATGGTGATGCGGATAGGTCAATTCCGCTTGCTTCCGGTAAAAAGCTCTATCATTCGCTTCCGAGTGATTTGGAAAAACAATGGGTGGAGGTGCCGGAAGCCGGGCACAACAATATCCTCATCACGGATTACCCGCTCTACGCCACGATGGCGGAGTGGTTTCTGAAATTTCTAAAGGAGAGCTAATCTTCTCCTCTGGATTCGTGACGAAAGCGCCATAAGCCGTCCCATTTAGAGCCCAAATTCCCCTCAAAAAGATTTATCACCCTTGTTCTTGCCTTTCTCCGTCGGGCTTTCCAAACTCCGCGCATGCATCCAGACGTTGAAAAGTTAGTAAAAGCCGGAAAATTGCCTTTAGCCGTCGGAGAGCGGCTTTCACAACTGGCTCCTGGAAATTTTTGCCTGCACAAATCTTTCGGCGCTGGTAAAATCGTCGATTGGGATTTCGGTTCCAAAAAAATCACGGTCGACTTCCAAAACTCCAGCGGACAGGAGATGGATCTACAGTTTGCCATGCAGAAAACAGAATGGATTGCTCCCGATGACTTCCGCGCGGTGAAAATCGAGCAAATCGAGCAACTCCGTGAGTTGGCGAAGAAAGACAGCGTTGCCCTAGTCGTTCATATTTTGGAAAGCCACGGCGGTTCCATCACTGGCGATGCGATCGAGCAACTCGTCAGTGGTGCGGTCATTCCTGCGAAAGATTACAAAAAATGGTGGGACGCTACCAAGAAGGCCGTCAAAGAAAGCCGCAAAGCGGTTGTCCCAACAAAACGCACTGACCCGCTCATTTTGAGAAATTCCGATATCACACCAGCTGCGGCCTTGCTTGCCGACTTTGAAGCCGCTCGCGACATCAAAGGAATGATTAAAGCGCTCGAAGCCATCGCGGCTGATATGGGTGCCTTTAATGACGATTCCGATGCTCTCAAGAAACTTCTCTCCGACATCGATGAAGGCGCCAAAAAAGCCGCACGTGTCCAGCTCGGCCAAGCCATGCAACTTGTTGCCGCGCGCGATGAAGTCATCGGCAGCAGTAAGACCCTGGAGCTCGATCCTTCTGCTGTTAGACTTAGCGACCTCATCGCTGGCTCCAACCTCGATAAAATCGCCGACGAACTCGTCGCCCTCCCTTCAACCCGCCAACGTGCGGTCTTCGAAGCTTTCGATTCTGCCTTTGGAAATGAATGGATCGCGAAAATTGTTACGGTGTTCGATCAGGTTGGTGCCCGTGGAGTTACGGAAATCGCTCGCATCCTTAACGATAACAACGGCATGCCGAAACTCATGGAGCACCTCGGTTCCGCCCTCGCACGGCGGGCGCTGGGACCTGATGCCCTCATCTGGGTTTGCCGCGAACGCAGCGCCTCCTCCGAATCTGTCTTCGGTGCTGATGTCGGCGCATCCATCCTGAACCTCCTGGAAAACGATCACCTTTCCGATGGGCCACGTAAAACATCCCGTCTCCAAACGCTTCTCAACGACGACAAAGCTCTGCTTTCCGATCTCGTGAAGAACATGGATCTCAACGAAGCTAAAAACTTCGCCCGCCGCATGCTTGACTGCCCTGTCTTCGGCGATCTCGAGAAAAAATCCCTCATGGCGCGCATCATCAAAGTCCGCCCCGAAACCGTCGAACTCGTTTCCGGCCAGAACGCTGCGAAACGCGAAGAGCCCCTTCTCGTTTCCTGGGAGTCTTTGGAGAAAAAGAAACAGGAACTCGAAGAACTCATCCGCGTCAAAATCCCGCAAAACCGCGAGGACGTGAAAATCGCGAAATCCTACGGTGATCTCCGCGAGAACTTCGAATACAAGTCCGCCAAAGACCTCGAAAAATATCTCAATCATCGTCGCACGGCCCTCGAGCGCGAAATTGCAAACGCTCGCGGAACCGATTTCAAAGGTGCTGACATAAAGACCGTCAACATCGGAACCATCGTCGTCCTTGCCGACGCCAAAGGCGCCCAACAAACTATCACCGTCCTTGGCGCATGGGATTCGAACCCAGAGAAAAAGGAAGTTTCCTACCTTTCGGAGGTCGGCAAAGCGCTCATGGGTCTCTCCGTCGGTGACGACGCCAAGATCCGCGATCTTGAAACTGAGCAGATGCAATCATTGACGATCAAGTCCATCTCCGCTTATCACGCGTGAGGAATCACCTTTCCAAAATCACCAAAACATCATGGATCTTACCACAATTGTAGAAATCAGGGGCCGCGAGGTCATCGACTCACGCGGCAATCCAACCGTCGAAGTAGACGTTTACCTCGAAGGCGGAGCCGTAGGCCGCGCAGCGGTTCCTTCAGGAGCTTCAACAGGCGAACACGAAGCACACGAACTCCGCGACGGCGACAAAAACCGTTACCTCGGAAAAGGCGTGCTCAAAGCCGTCCAAGCTGTCAACGAAACCATCGCCGGCGAACTTCTCGGCTTCGATGCCACCGAGCAAGCCGCAATCGATGCAGCCATGATCGAAATCGATGGCACACCTAACAAAAAGAAACTCGGTGCCAACGCGGTGCTCGGTGTCTCCCTCGCCGTTGCCAAAGCAGCTTCCGCGCAACTCGGACTTCCTCTCTACAAATACCTCGGCGGCCCGAACGCGAAAACCCTTCCTGTCCCAATGATGAACATCATCAACGGCGGTGCTCATTCTGATGCACCGATCGATTTCCAGGAATTCATGATCATGCCGGTCGGCGCACCTACTTTCTCCGAAGCAGTTCGCTATGGAGCCGAAGTGTTCCATGCGTTGAAAAAAATTCTCCACGATCGCGGCCTCTCCACCGCCGTCGGTGACGAAGGTGGTTTCGCTCCCGTCCTCAAGGACGCCGACGAAGCACTCGCCACGATCTGCAAGGCCATCGAAAAAGCCGGCTACAAAGTGGGTGACGACATCGCCATCGCACTCGACGTTGCGTCTTCCGAATTCTTCGACAAAAAACTGAAGAAATACGTCTTCAAGAAGTCCGACAAATCCGTCAAATCCGCTGAAGAACTCGTTGCTTACTACGCAAAACTTCAGAAGAAATATCCAATCATCTCCATCGAAGACGGTTGCGACGAAAACGACTGGGCAGGCTGGAAAGTCCTCACCGACAAACTCGGCAAGCACACCCAACTCGTCGGCGATGACCTTTTCGTCACCAACTCCAAGTTCCTCCAAAAAGGAATCGATCTCGGTGTTGCGAACTCCATCCTCGTCAAAGTGAACCAGATCGGCTCCCTAACAGAAACCTTCGACGCCGTCGAGCTTGCCAAAGAAAACGCATACACCGCCGTTCTCTCGCACCGCTCCGGTGAAACCGAAGACAGCACCATCGCCGACCTCGCGGTTGCCACCAATTGCGGCCAAATCAAAACCGGCTCCATGTCGCGCTCCGACCGTATTGCAAAATACAACCAACTCCTCCGCATCGAGGAAGAGCTCGGCGACGACGCCGTCTACGGCATCAACAAACTCAAAGTGCTTAAGAAATAATCGTTATCAACGATTTCCCAAAAGCCACGGTCCGAAAGGGTCGTGGCTTTTTTATGCGCCGTAGGCTCTAGACTGCTGGGATCATTCCCAGCTCTCACGCCGCGCATCTTTCATCCTATAAACAGAAATGGAACCACGGATGGACACAGATACACACTGATAATCTAAGAGTTATGAACTTTTTCAGTCTCACCTTTTAGGTGAATGAAGAATTCTTTCTAATCCTCTTAGCATCAGTGTTAATCAGTGTTAATCAGTGGTTCATTTTCCTCTTTAGGATCATCGTAGCGATCCGTGACTACCCTCTTGCACCCAACCCACCCCAAAAGTTGCGGATAACCGCAGCAGTCCAAAGCCTTCGGCGCATGAACGATGATCACAAAATTCTACAAATCTAACACGCCCTGATCCCAACGGGATCATAGACCTTAGCCGAGGGTCGAGGAGTAACGCGACGACCACCCCGAGAACACGAACAACAAATATCCCCGACCCCAAAGCGGGTCGCAGATGAAACCATCTCGATGATCTTTGCGTCTAACACCCCGTCATGGTGCATTATATTTGAGTAGAGACCGAATCCATAGATTTCTAAGTCGCTATACCTAAACCGATTTAATCCTGCTCACCCTCAGTCTTTCAGCTACGATGAGTGATTTAAAGCGTGCGTAATCCTCTTCTTGAGTTCCGGATATGAGGCGGTAGGTGTATTCCGACCAATGGCGGGTTTCTTCGATGGCGTTTTTCATGCGCAGTTCGATGACTTCCGCGGAGTCGGTGCCTCTGCCTGAGAGGCGTTTGAAGAGTTCTTCTTCGTTTGCCGGCATCACGAACAGATCGACCAACGCGGAGCGTATCGAAGTGTCCTCGCATTTGCGGACGAGCTCAGCACCTTGGATATCAAGATCCATGACGACATCGCGACCCACAGCGAGGTATTGAACCACCTCTGAACGGAGGGTGCCGTAGAGATTTCCATGGACCTCGGCGCTTTCAAGAAATTCGCCATTTTGGCGTTTGGAGATGAATTGTTCGCGGCTGAGGAAATGGTAGTCCTTGCCTTCGGTTTCGCCCGGACGCGGTGAGCGGGTGGTGCAAGAGATCGAGTAGTGAGCCTCGTTCTCGCAAGCCAAGCGCCTGCACAAGGTGGTTTTGCCAGAACCCGATGGCCCGGAGACCACTAATAATATTCCCATCCGTTGCGACATGGCACTAAACTGTACGGAAAATCCAAAATCTGAAATCTAAAATTCAGGGAATTGATTTATATGCCGTTCTTGACTTTTTCATAGGAAAATCGCTTACAATGTTAGCGTGTCCAAGTATTGCAATTTGTTCGTGTTGTTGGTGCTAGGTTCGGGTTTCGCTCATGCTCAGAATTGGGAGCGAGAAGGAGTCGAATTTGGAATGGTCGAAAACCGTGCCAAGGCTTTGGCGAAACAAAAATATCACGCTCCGAATAAAGAAGCGTTGCCAGGTTGGATGAAGTCTTTGACCTACGATCAATATCGCGACATCCGCTTCGATCCTAACCGTGCGATTTGGAGCGATACGAAGTCGCCTTTCCGCGCGATGTTTTTTCATCCGGGATATTTGTTTCTCGAGCCTGTAGCGATTCATGAATTTACCGATACACATCGTCAGCGTGTGCGTCTTTCTGAAGCGTTTTTCAATTACGGGCCACTTGTGAAAAATCATGGTGAATTGCCTTCTGAGGCTGGCTTTGCAGGGTTCCGTTTGCATTCGCCGTTAAACAATCCAAGCGTTTTCGATGAACTCGTCGTGTTCCAAGGAGCGAGCTATTGGCGCGCGCTCGGTAAAGGTCAGCGCTACGGAATTTCTGCTAGAGGTATTGCGGTTGACACTGGAGCGGAAGGCGTAACCGAGGAGTTTCCATCGTTCCGTGAATTCTGGTTGAGAAAACCTCAAGATGGAGATGAGCGGGTCGTGTTCTATGCCTTGCTTGACGGTCCATCTTATACGGGTGCTTATGAGTTTTCTGTCAAACCCGGCGAGGACACCATCATGAGCGTGAAAGCCGTGCTTTTCACTCGCAAAGAGGTCAAACGCCTCGGAATAGCACCGATGTCTAGCATGTTCTGGTTCGGTGAAAATTCACGACGTCGGTTCGATGACTTCCGCCCTGAGGTGCATGATTCCGATGGCCTTGCGATCCGCATGGGCAACGGTCAGAGAATCTGGAGACCGATTTCAAATGACACAGGGAATTTGGAGTTCAGTTTCTTCGATATGGAAAAATGTGATGGCTTTGGGTTGCTTCAGCGGGATCGCCGTTTCAGTGCCTATGAAGACGGTGAGGCTGCGTATGATCTCCGTCCTTCGCTTTGGATCGAGCCGACTTCCGATTGGGGATCCGGCAGCGTGATGCTGATGGAAATTCCGACGGGCAATGAGCTTGCCGACAACACCGTTGCGATGTGGGTTCCTAAAAATACTCCCAAGCCAGGTGATCGCTTGGAATTCAATTATCGCCAGCATTGGACCATGGAAATCGATCCGTCTGAAGCCGGTGGCCATGTGGTCGCAACACGCACGGGCGTGCATGAATGGCAGCCGGAACAACGGACGATGATTGTGGAATTCGAGGGAGAAAAACTCGTCGGAGAAGATGGCAAGATGCCGGACGCTGTGGTGGAAGCGGTCGGCGAAGCGGGCACAAAAGTCAAAATTCAAGGCATTGCGGTTCAGTCGATTCGCAAAAACCGCCTCAGGTTGGCATTCCAGGTTCTTCCAGTGACGGAAGGTGCAAAACTTTCCGACATTGGCTCGATTGAGCTGAAAGCATCATTGAAAAATGGAGAAGATTTTCTAACTGAAACATGGGTTTACCGAATCAAACTTTAGACTCACTCAGACCGCTCACGGAATCTGAGTTGGAAGAATGGGAGGACGCATACGCTGCAGTGGAGGCTTATCTTGCCGCGCTGCATATTCGTAACCGATTGTTGGTTGCTGAATTGGTGCGTGGAATTCTCTGGCGCGCCTCAGAGCGCAGAGCAAATGAACCGGAAAGCACCGCGCGCAAACTGGCGATGGCAGAAATGCTTTCCGAGATCGGTGTATGGACCGAGCGCGTGCTCGATGAGCCCTTGGTCGATCGTCGCCTTGCGGCCCGAGGTCGCCTCGCACTATTGCTTGCTGGTATGCCTGACCGCTGGCAGGGGGTTTTTCTAACACCTGAGCCATGGCCTGATGAATTCGTGGCGGCGATGCGTAGTTCCTATCTTGCAGCCGGCCCTCAGTTCGCAGAGCTAACCATGGTTCCCAAACCGCTTGAACTCAATGTCATCGGAAACGGCGCAGCACAATGGTGGGAAACGATGGATAGGCGGCCCATCGTGAGACGAATGTTCGCTTTTAGTTTAGTGATCGCATTGATTGCTGCTATTTGGTTTATTTTCTTTGACTGATGGATACTCAAGATACAACCAACAGCCCAGATTCTATGGCGTTTTATAAAGGCGCGTCCGCGAAGGGGCGGCGGTTGGTGTTTTTCGGTAGCATCATTTTACTGAACATCGTTGCAGTCTTCTGGTTGACCGATTTGTTTTGGTGCTTAGGCAGTCACCGCGCTCATATTCCCTTGATTATCATTTTTGCCATTCTGAATGGATTACTTATACTCGGATCGTTCCATGCCTTGTTTGGTGCGCTGGATATTTTCCGAGGCAGACACAGAGCAGTGCGCATTACCCAACTCGCTGAAGGTCCAGTCGATGTATTAGGAAAAAGGCATGCGGTGGTGATGCCGGTTTATAATGAGGACAGTATTAAGTTTTGCGCTCGGATTGAGGCTATTTACAAATCGATCGAGACAACCGGGCATTTGGATTCGTTCGATTTCTTCATTCTCAGTGATACTCGGGATCATGATCTATGGGTGTTAGAAGAAGTCGCCTGGACGAATCTTTGCCGCAGGCTCAGAGGATTTGGAAAGATCTATTACCGTCGCCGTAAAATAAATGAGAACCGCAAGGCCGGTAATATTGGAGATTTCGTTCGGACATGGGGTGGAGGATACGAAGGGATGTTAGTGTTGGATGCGGACAGTCTGATGGATGGTGGTGATATCGTAAAAATGGCAAGAGTGATGGAGGCGTATCCAAAGCTTGGTATTCTGCAAACCCCGCCAAAACTGATCCGCGGAGTTTCGATTTTCACGCGTTTACAACAGTTTGCCATGAGGCTTTACGGGCCCTTGTTCATCCGTGGATTGAATTTCTGGCAACTCGCTGGTGGCAGTTACTGGGGACATAATGCGATGATACGCGTGAAGCCGTTTTCCGAATTCTGTGAACTGCCGGCGCTTCCCGGTAGAGAACCGTTCGGCGGGCGGATACTCAGTCATGACTTCGTTGAGGCTGCGTTGATGGTTTCGGAAGGTTGGGAAGTATGGCTGGCTTGGGACATCGAGGGCACCTATGAAGAAGCGCCGCCAACTTTGGTGGATCACTTGAAGCGCGATCGCCGTTGGTGCCAAGGAAATCTCCAACACATGTGGTTGATCTTTGCTCGTAAACTTCCTCTTACGGTTCGCATCCATTTGTTCATGGGAATCATGGCTTACCTTGGAAGCCCGATTTGGTTTCTTTTCCTCCTCATGGGTTCTTGGCTGGCATGGGATTTCAAAATGAGCGAACTCACCCCGTTGCCCTTTGATGGCTACATACATCGCTGGCTCGGGATCGATGCACAGATGCAGGCACTAATGCTAACAGCAGCGGTCTTTACTCTGCTTTTTTCCCCAAAAATTCTCGCGCTGTTAGGTGCTTTGTTTTCAAAAGAAACACGCCGTTCTTTTGGTGGGATGTTTTCGCTTCTTATTGGAGTGTTAATTGAAACCATCCTATCCGTTTTGTTGGCGCCATGCATCATGATGGCACATACTCTTATGGTAGCTGGGATTATATCCGGACATGCCGTTGGTTGGGGAAATCAAAATCGTGAGACTGATGGAACCGCTTGGTCAGATGCGCTTCGCTTTCATGCGGTGCCAACGATCATCGGAATCGTCTGGGCATTCTTTGCATGGCATATAGGTAGGGATTTTATGATGTGGATGGCTCCGATTCTGTTAGGCTTGATCCTATCCATACCTGTCTCAGTTTGGACCAGTCGTTCCCGTTATGGTCGGGCTCTAGGAAAGCTGAGTATTCTTTCAACCCCAGAAGAAATTCAACTTCCCCCGATCGTCAAGCTTGCGGATGACGCCGAGCATCATGATCAAGGCGTACTAAACGCTTCATTTGCGGACAGGAATGGAGTGATTGCGGCAGTGGTTGACCCTTATGTGAATGGTGTGCACGTTTCGCTTCTGGAGCATGCTGAAATGAATCCCATCGAAGAGGCGCTCGCACGGCGATGCCTGAAAGAGGGACCGGATGCCTTAGAGAAAGCCGAGCTTGCTCAGTTACTCTATCTCGCCCCGGCCATGCTGATGATGCATCGCACGGTTTGGCTGGGTCTGCCCGATGAGGTTGGCATGATCTGGATGCGGGCAGTCGAAAGCTACCGCCGCCGCAATGATTTGGTGCCTAGCTGAGCCGATTTCACCGAGTATTCCGAGGCTTGCCAAGGGTAGTTGCTGAGTTACACTATAGCAACTTCATGAAGTGCTTTACTACAACAACTGCAGCTTTGTTTTTCGCCTCTCTCGTTGCGCACGCCCAAGAGAGCACGGTGCTAAACCAGGAAAGTTTCCTCAAAATCATAGAGGACGGTGGAATCATGATGTATCCGCTCGCTCTCATTTCGGTGGTGGGAGTGGTTCTGATTCTACTCTATCTGGTGACCATTCGGCGCAATGCGGTAGTCAGTGATCGCTTCATGGATAATGCTGAGGCCATGATTCGTAAGCGCGATTTCTTAGGCTTGATTGGCTACTGCAAGAAACAAAATGAGTCGATGGCTCGGGTCACTCAAAAGACCCTCGATTTCTTTACAAAGTATCCGAGCGCATCTTTCGGCGAAGTACGCGAAGTCGCCGAGGCAGAGGGATCGCGTCAAGCGGGTTTGTTGAGTTCACGAATCACTTATCTTGCCGATATCGGATCGATCGCTCCTATGGTCGGGTTGCTGGGAACCGTTCTCGGAATGATTAAATCCTTCATGCAAATATCCGGTGGAGACGTCCAAGGTGTCCGTCACATGGAGCTTTCCGGTGGGGTTTCTGAGGCATTGATCACAACAGCTGCAGGCTTGATGATTGGCATCCCTGCTTTGGTTTTCTACTCTATATTTCGAGGCAGAGTACAAAAATACATCGCAGAACTGGAAGCTGCATCCACACATTTGATGGCACTCCTGCACACGCAAGTGGAACACCAACGTCCAGTGGGAGGTGGATTCCAAAGCTCCGGTCAGAAAACCCGCGAAGACTACTCAACCCCAGTACCTTCGCTGCTCGATACTAACCGTCCTGATTTACACGGTATTTAATTTTATTGCGCCATGAAATTTCAAAGCAGACAACCCGAACCTGCCAACATGCAGTTGGCGCCAATGATTGATATCGTTTTCTTGCTGCTCATTTTCTTCATCGTGACTTGGCAATACACTCGCGCTGAGACAGAGCTTTCCGTATCGGTTCCAACCGCACAGGAAGGCGCGGACCCGCAGCGCCAAATCGGTGAAATCGTCATCAATATTTTAGCTGACAGCACAATACGTGTTGAGGGAACTACGGTGGATCTTGAACAGTTATTAGAAAAGTTGGCAAAAATCGCCAAGGAATATGAAAACCAACCTGTCCGAATCCGGGGTGATGGTGGAGTTCAGTATCAACGCATCGTCGAGGTGATCGATACCTGCCAGAAAGCCGGAATCTGGAATATCTCTTTCGCGACCCAGCGCCCAACCCCTTCCAAGTAAGACGGTATGCTAAAGCTGCACCTATTTCACATGCTCCGTATTCTTTGCATAGTAATGAGTGTGGTTGTGACTGCTCAGGCTCAGCAAGATCCGCCGCGCGCGGGTGTCGTTGAGGAAGCGTTATTGGTCGATCCAGGGAGCGATCTATATACCCGCGGTAGAAATATATACGATGAGGCGCAAAACAACGCGGATGCGGAAGCACGCCGCGCCTCATATCTTCGTTCCGCAGAGATATTCACTCAGTATCTCAATGAGTTCGGTAAACATGCAAACGCCGAGGCTGCATGGTGGTATTTGGGAAGCAGTTACTACCAAGTTGGTATGGCTGATGATGCGAAGCGTTGTTTTTCAACGCTGCTCAATGGATATGGCGAAGGCAAATATGCAGCCGTTGCTGCTTACACCATGGCTTTGGATCACTACAACAAACGTGAATATGCATTTGCCGCGCCTCTTTTTGAAAAATTTTCAAAAAATGGATCACGTCCTGAAGATAAATCCAAAGGTAAATTGCTGTCTGGAAACTGTTACCGTCTTAATAACAGGGATCGTGATGCGATGAAGGCCTTTCAAGAAGTCATCGAGGATCCCCAAGGTGCAGCTCTGCATGATCAGGCTCGCCTTTTTCTCGGACATGTCACATTTAAACAGGGTAAAGCAAGTGAGGCGCTAAAGCTCTTTGAAGAAGTCGCTAAGTCTAAAGGCGATGAAAAAATTCGCGCAGAGGCAGCACTTCATGCTGCGATAACTGCAACCAAGCTCGGCAATTCTGAGCTAGCAGAAACCTATCTGCGAATTGTGTTAGAAAAACCAGGTATGGAGAGCGCGAGACCAGATGCGCAAATCGCATTGATGGAAAATTATTTTGCGGCGAAAAAATATAAAGAGGTTGTCGAGGTTTATAAAAAAAGCACTCTGAAGGCCGAGGGCGAAAAAGAAGCAATGAGGCTAATGGTTGCAGCTCGTGCCATGCTGCAGATCAAACAAGTTTCAGAGGCCAGTAAGTTGTTTCGGGAAATCGAGCGAGCCGTTTCGCCTGAGCATGACATTGCTTTCCAAGCAGCCTATTATCGCCTGAATTGTTTTTTCCAAATCGAGGGTGCTTATGTCACCGAACAGGTCGATGCATTTCTTGAAATTTACGAAAAAAAGCGTCCCAACGACACTCGCATCCATACCGCCTTGTTGATCAAAGCCGAGACCTTGTTTTCCAAAAATAAAATCCCTGCCGCCGCTGAAGTCTTTGCAAAAATTGATCCGAAGTTGCTCACTGAATCCAATCGTCCCGGATTTCTTTATCAACGCGGTTGGTGCCTTGCCGAAGCGGGAGATAAACAAGGATCGATTAAATCGCTCAGTGAATTTATCACTCAATATCCAAAAGATGAACGTGTTCATCACGCCCTGGTGAAACGCGCTAAATCCTACGTTGAGATGGGTGAGGCAGGGAAAGCGATCGTTGATTATGATCTGGTCGCTTCCTCAAAAAATGCTCCTGCAGACCTTGTTTCACTCTCATGGTTGGAGTCTGCTCGCGCCCGTCGAAAAGAGGGGAATATTGAAAACATGATAGTCCGTTACAAGGGATTGTTAGAGGTCAAGGAACTCAGTGAAAATTTACAATCTGAAGCAAAATATTGGATAGGCTTGGGAATGGTCAAAACCAATCAACCTAAGGATGCCGTTACGTTTCTCAATGAGGCTCGCAAGCTACGTAAAGATGCCTATGGCAAGCATGCCGGTTTGCTTTTGGCTTTGTCCCATTTTACCGCACAGGATCCCATCCAGCTCTCTGCGGAGATCGAACTCGCGATCGAAGGCGATTATGCAAATGAAATCCCTGCTCAAGCCCTTCAATGGGCAGGTATGCAGGCATATAATGGTAAAGATTACAAATCAGCCGCAAAGTTTCTCAGCCTTACGGCAAACGACAAAGAACCCCGCACCACACCCAAAGAAGTATGGCGCTATTTGGTGAAATCCCGCATTGAGATCAAACAAGCCAAAGAGGCGCTCACTGCCGTTGGACATGTTTTGGAAGTGGAAGACCAACCTGCATGGAAAGCAGATGGCCTTCTCGATCAAGCGCGTGCTTATTATCAGCTCAAACAGTTTGATGAATCCAGAAAGTCAACAGACGCAGGCCTTGTCCTTAATCCACAAGGCCGAACTTCTGCGGGATTGCGTATTGTTTCGGGAGATCTACACGTTCAAAAAGAAAACTATGGTGCGGCAGCTGCGGATTATCTCTATGTGATCCAGTTTAGCGAGGATTCTGATCTCAAGCCTCTCGCCATTCATCAATATATTATTCTGTTAGAAAAACAAAGTAAAAATGAAGAAGCTGGAAAATACAAAGTCCAGCTTAAGACAGAGTTTCCTGAGTGGAAAGCGCCGTAGTCAATTGGCATGTGATCATACCGACCTCTGCCTAGCTCAGTGATTTTTCGAAATTGGTTGATGGCGTCACGCCGACTAGCGGATGTCCGCTACCCAATTTGCGTAGGTGAGGCGAGGAGGCACCTGCTGCTTCTGCGCGCGATGATGCAACAAGATGACTGCTTGCTGAAAGTTGATGAATAAGACGCCGGCAATATATTGTGTTAGAAAGAAGCAAGAGATCTTCTGGACCCATAGGGGATAGATTTGCTTTTTAAGCTTCATTCAATTGATTTTTTTCACAACTTTTATGTATGTAAATCTGCATTAATCCATAATTTAGCTGGGAATTTTATTCAAATGACGAAAAGTTACAGAAACACCCAATTTAAAATAAATGAGCTCTGGAGATCAAATGGATGAGCAAATGCGGCAGGTTTTGGTCGCTGGTTCGGCCACGGTTCTTGCTGCCGCCGCCGTAATCCCTCACCAAGATAGTCTCCAGAGTGAGATCACTATGTGCGAGGCTGCTGCCGCACGTGGCTATTTTCTTCCCGATGAGGATGAATGGGTGAAACTAAGATATTCGCAGTATCTGAGTTTACGTGCTTCGTTGCTGACTACAATTGAGGAAATTGGCGTGCTCGCGGGGCGTGGTCGCGTTGAATGGAATTTACGCCAGCCCTTGTTTGCAACTGCCTTCGCCGCGGCGTGTATCTTGATGCGCGCAAACCGTTTCATTGTTGATCTTGCATCTAAACATTCCGTGCTTTGGAAAAAACTCGATGAAGAGGATATAATGTGCGGAATACCTAGAAAATCATTTACCACCATTTATCAGGCGCTGACCTCGCCGCGTAATCAACTACGCTTTCTCAATGCGGTGGATCATTACAGCAAGCAACGCGATCAAATCTTTGCGCTCGCAAACGATCCGGAAATGAAACCAATCGTTGATTTGTTAGAAAAAGAAGAGCCGTTTATTGAAAAGAGCCGTCGAGAAGTCGTTAAGCGCCGCATCTCATATCGCTGGTTTTCGTTTCTCAGGAGTCATCGCTCCGCATGGAAAAATGTGATGCGCGGAATGTTTGAGGTATCTGGACGTGCAGTTTCCGAGTTGCGTCAACCCGGGATCAAAACCATGGGTGCGCCCAAGCGCATTCATGCCGAGTTACAAAAAGAAATTTTAAAACTTGTTCAGCCTGGGGATGTGTTTGTTACGCGTCATGACGATGCGATGAGTAATTTGTTCCTTCCGGGTTTTTGGCCACATGCTGCCTTGTTTCTGGGCAAGACTGCCAACTCCACTCCAGAATGGGGTGAATTATCATGTGCTGATGAGTATGGTGCTTGGTTTCTCGAATCCAAAAAAGACGGTGTCAAAGTCCGCCCATCGAGCGAAACCCTAGCACTTGATGCCTTGGTCGTGCTGCGACCGCCTTTGTTCGGCTCTGACCTTCAACGCGGCCTCCAGCGTGCCTTGGCTCATCGTGGTAAACCCTACGATTTCCTCTTCGATTTTCGGACCGCTGACCGCCTCGTCTGTACCGAGGTGATTTACCGCGGTTTTCACGGGATCTCCCCATGCCATTTCCAGCTGCGGGAGGTGGGTGGTAGACTTTGCCTGCCAGCGGAGGAATTTATCAATCAAGCCCTAAACAGCGGCTTCCAACTCATCCTTACCGCTGGACTAGAAGGGGATGTTCTTCTCACCGGAGCTGATGCGGAAAGGGCATTTCGCGCTACGCGCCCTGCTCGAGCTATGGCTGTGCTAACGACCAGCTCATGAGTAAGGATTAATAGCGCTTTGGGGAGGCACTTTCAATAGTATCCAATCAATAAAACATATGAAGCGGCTTATATACAAGCCGAGTAAAGAGATTGGCTCGGCGTTCCAATTGCCGAAGTGACAAACTTATAAGAATACACAAATACCCGCCGGAGTTTCGGCTTAAGGCAGTCCAAATGCGTATCGAAGAGAAGCGCATCCAAGCTGAGATGAAGCAATGCTCGATATGTCGGGTAATACCCTCAACCACCCTCAAAAAATAGTTGATGATTTATCGTAGAGTTAAGTAATGGTCAGAAATTATGGGGTCAATCAATCCAAGAGCCAGCATTATTCTAACAGAAATAGATAATAAAGCAATCGAATCTGTATGTATTCCATTCCCACGCACGGTTCCGATGCAAGACTGATGGGCGGAATTGATACCTAAATTCCACCGTGTTGCGGTGGGTTAGTATTGAAATGATCTATTTTTTATAACCGGCAGGGATCACCAAAGTCGGGATGATAGATTTTCTAACCATTCCATCGGCGACGCTGCCGAGGATGAGTGAGGCGATGACGCTGTGACCATGTGATCCGATGATGACGAGGTCGGCACCGATTTCTTTGATCTTGACTTCGAGCTCGAACACCGGGCTGCCATCGGCTAGGTGAGTGGTTGGTTTGAATTGAGGCGTACTGATCTCAGCGGCGACATCCTCGAGTGCCTTTTGAGCGCGCTTGCGTGACTCCAAGTGAAATTCATGAATGGCGGGAAACTCGCTCGGGCTTAATCCGTATGCGGTATAAGTGGGCTCGGGCTCAATCACATGGAGCAAGTGAAGTTCCGCCCCGAAAGCTTTAGTGATCTCAGTGGCCGCTGACAATACAGCGGATGTGGCGTTTGAAAAATCAATAGCGGCGATGATCTTTTTCATACCTCACTTTGATCACATATTATGATACTGAAAAGCCAATTATATGCCTGACAGTCTATCTACTGTTTCTTTCACGATGACCCCTTTTAAGAGTCCCCTAATCTGGAACGGATTGAAACCGGGAAGCTCTAAGCAAATACTTCTTTGATGATTTTAGCAGGCTCTACTCCGGTGAGGCGTTGGTCGAGACCTTGGAATTTATAGGTCATGCGTTCATGATCAATGCCAAGAGCGTGGAGAATGGTGGCGTGGAGGTCGCGGATGTGGACAGGGTTTTTGACGATGTTGTAGCTCATGTCATCGGTTTCACCGTAGACTTGGCCGCCTTTGATGCCGCCGCCTGCCATCCATATGCTGAAGCAACGGGGATGGTGATCGCGCCCATAGTTGGTCTCCGAGAGGGCGCCTTGGGAATAAACCGTGCGACCGAATTCGCCTCCCCAGATGACGAGGGTGTCCTCTAGCATCCCGCGTTGTTTGAGATCCTGGATGAGGCCATAGCAGCCTTGATCGACGTCTTTGCATTGCGAAGAGAGGTCGCGTGGGAGGTCGCCGTGTTGGTCCCAGCCGCGGTGGAAAATTTGAACAAAGCGCACGCCGCGTTCGAGCAAGCGGCGAGCCATGAGGGCGGAGTTGGCGAAGGAGCCACGCGTTTTGCTTTCTTCTCCATAGAGTTTATAGATGTGTTCGGCTTCGCCCGAGAGATCGGCAAGCTCAGGGACGGAGCGTTGCATGCGATAAGCCATCTCGTATTGTTGCATGCGATTTTGGATTTCAGGGTCCTTGATAGCTTCGTAGGATTTCTGATTCAGTTTTCCTAATCCATCTAACATGCTGCGGCGTAGTTCGCGAGGGACGCCGGGGGAGTCTTTGAGGAAGAGCACGGGATCTCCGAGTGAGCGGAGTGCGACGCCTGCGTATTTTCCGGGAAGGTAAGCGGAGCCCCAGAGTCTGGAGGAAATGGCCTGTACGTTGGAAAAGGGTGAGGTATGCTTGGCGTGAAGGACGACGAAGGATGGTAAATCCTCGTTCATGGTGCCGAGGCCGTAAGATAGCCATGAGCCCATGGATGCTTTGCCGTTCACCATGGAGCCGGTGTAGATGAGTTGGTTGGCGGGCTCGTGGTTGATCGCATCAGTGTGCATGGATTTGATGATGCAGATATCATCCGCCATTTTTCCATGCCATGGCAGGGCTTCACTGATCCATGCGCCGGATTGGCCGTGCTGATTGAATTTAAAAGTGGAGGGAGCGAGAGGGAATGCGGCTTGTCCAGCGGTCATGCCTGTTAGGCGTTCGCCTTCTTTGGCGAGGTAGGTTTTGAGATCTTCTTTGAAACGTTTTTTTAGCTCGGGTTTGTAATCGAAGGTATCCAGCTGTGAAGGTGCGCCGATTAGGGAAATATAGATGGCTCGTTTGGCTTTCGGGGCAAACTGTGGGATGGACATGTTGCCCATAGGTTTGCCGGCCGCCATGCCTTCTTGATTGAGTAGTGACGCCATTGCGGCGACACCGAGACCGGTTCCGGTCTTGCGGAAAAACTGACGGCGGGTGTATGCTTCGTTGTAAAGGTCTAGTGGATTCATCGTCGTCTATCGGGTTACAGTTTCATCGAGGTTGAACAACTGATTCGCCACCAAGGTCCATGCGGCGAGATCAGTAATGGGGAGGGTTTGGTCGTAGGCAAATTCTCCGATGGTGAGAGCGAGCTTCGCTTCTTCCGGTTTTTCATCGTAGAATTTTTTTGCGGAAGTGTAGGTTTCGTGGATCGCGGCGCGTTCTTCCTTGTCCAATTTACGACTGAGCAAGCGCTGCGTCATGATGTCGATGCGTTGATCGAAATCCTTGCCTTCTTTGAGCGCGTGAGTTGCTAGAGCTCTGGCTGCTTCAACAAACTGCGGATCGTTCATGAGAGCAAGGGCTTGGAGGGGAGTGTTGGTGCGTTCTCGAGCGACGCAGAAAATTTCTCTGGTTGGAGCATTGAGGATTTCCATGGTCGGTGGGGCGGCGGTGCGTTTCCAGAAGGTATACATGGAACGGCGGTAGAGCGCTTCGCCGGTGTCTTGTTTGTAATCCTTGGTGTTAGATTGCGGCATGGCAACGGAGTTCCAAATGCCTTCGGGTTGATAAGGTTTCACGGATGCTCCGCCAACTTTTTTTGATAGCAGATTGGAGCTTGCAAGGGCGAGATCACGGATTTGCTCGGCATCAAGCCGAGTGCGTGGGCCACGTGCGAGAAGATTGTTAGAAGGATCGGCTTCAAGTTTCTCGGGGGTGAAGTTTCCAGATTGGCGATAGGTTTCCGACATCACGATGGTTTTGACCATGTGACGGAAGTTCCATTTGCTTGCGACGAATTCTGAAGCCAGCCAATCCAAGAGTTTTGGATGGGTGGGGCGAGCGCCCATGATGCCGAAGTCACCGGTGGTCTCCACGATACCTTTGCCAAACATGTAATACCAGAGACGATTCATGGTGACGCGAGCGGGTAGGGGGTTTTTCGGATCGTTCAACCACATCGCGAGTCCGCGACGATCTTTTGGCGCCCCCTCAGGCATGGGTGGGAGCATGGCGGGGGTTTCAGGAAAAACTTTCTCGGCTTTGGAGGCGTATGCACCACGAGTGAGGACGTGAGCAAAAGGAGCTTCTTTTTTCTCTTCGTAGACCAGAGTCATGGAGCCGCGATCTCGCAAGATTTTGTCTTCTGCTAGGAGTTTGTCGCGCTCGGCGATGAATCCGAGAGATGTTTGATCTATCACAGTGGTGTAATGGACAAACAGGGCGTCATTTTGCTGCTTGGTGCGCTTGTCAGCAGGAATAGCAAGCCATTCATCGATCATTTGTGTATTTGCCAGACGAGCGATTTCACTAGGACTGAGCAGGCGGCGATAGAGGCGGAAATCTTGGAGTGCGACTTTGTTGGTGATTTTGGATTCGCCATTTGCACGAGAACCGAGAGTGAGAGGAGTGGAGGTGACGATGTTTCCACCAACGGTGTTCGGATAGATTTTAGCGGCGGTTTTTTTGCCATCAATGTATAGTGATAGGCATTCGTGACCGCTTCGTGTTCCGTCGAAAACTACCATCATATGATACCACTTTTTAGGTTTTAGTTTCTCATCAGACTGCATTTTGCATGCGGATTTATCCCAAGAGTCGATCACATGAGCGCCTGGCTTACCATCTTCAAGCCAGAGATCCCAGCCGCGGTAGCCTTGTGAGGGATCGATTTTTGCGATGACGGACCCAGTGGGCGCTCCTTCGAACCAAACGAAACCGCCGTAGCTGACTTGATCGGATCGGGTGAAATTTCCGATATCGCCAAGTTCGATCGGTTTATCGGTAATGACAACCGCTTTGCCTTTTGGACCATCGATGCGGGCTGGTTCAGCTGGCCACTCTTTAGCAGCGCCGTCTATGATACCGGTAATTTTTCCGTTTGGAGAAATCAGAGGCAGATGTAGCGAGAGAGTGGAATCGATTTCTTTAGATTCTGTTTTGCTTTGTCCTGCAAGCCATGCTTGGAAATCATTGGTTGCTGCGGCTTTGCGGGATTCGATTTGTTTGTTTACATCGGCTAATTTTACTTGGAGTTGGTTCCAGGCATCGCGGTCTTCTGGGAGAGGGGCTAAGATCGATGGTGGATGAGTGGCTCTGTTTCCATCCAAGGCGGACATCGTGTTGTTTCTGAAAAACGCAGTGAGCTGATAGAATTCCTTGGTGGAGAAAGGATCGAATTTGTGGTCGTGGCAAGAAGCACAACTTGCTGTTAGACCGAGCCAGAGTGCGCCCATGGTATCGACGCGATCGGTGGCGTATATTGCATCGTATTCTTCGGCGATGGCACCGCCTTCACCAGTGGTTGCTAAGCAACGCAGGAAGCCCGTGGCGATTTGTTGATCAAGGCTGGGTTGAGGTAGGAGATCGCCGGCGATTTGTTCGGTGGTGAATTGATCCCACGGCATGTTGGCACTGAACGCGCGAATGACCCAATCGCGGTATGGCCAGATGGCGCGATAGTTGTCGATGTGGATGCCGTGTGTGTCGGCGTAGCGCGCGGCGTCAAGCCAGTGGCGAGTAAAGTGCTCGGCGCTGGCGCTGGTTGCTAACAGTCGATCGGCTTCCGCTGAAACAGTCGCGTCAGGATCTTTTGCGTAAGCAGTTACGAAGGCGTCGGTATCGGAGGGTTGCGGTGGAAGACCGGTCAGGTCGAAGCTCAGGCGGCGATGGAATCTGTGCGGATCTTCGGGCTCGTTCGGCTTAAGTCCAGTTAGGGCGAGTTTTTCGTGGATGAAGCCATCAATGGGTTTATTTGACCAATCGTTTTTCGGCGGGTCGACTCGCACGACTGGCTCATAGGACCAGTGACCTTCATATTCCGCGCCTTGTGAGATCCATTTTTCGAGAAGAGCGATCTCCCTGGGATTCATCACCTTGTGACTTTTCGGTGGGGGCATGATCTCGTCCTTATCGGTGGACTTGATGAGTTTAATCAATTCAGACTCAGCAGGTTTGCCTTTGATGATGACGGGAGCTCCAGAATCGCGGATTTTGAAAGCCTCGGCTTCGATATCCAGGCGTAGGGGTTCTTTTTTCGGTTCACGAGTGCCAGAGTCCGGACCATGGCAGTGATAGCAATACTCGGAAAGGATGGGTTGGATGTGCTCGTTGAAAGAAATCGTTTCTGGAAGAGACGCGGTGGTTGCTACCGAGTTTTCACTGGTTTCAGTAGTAGCTTTGTCATTGGGTTTCTCGGACCTGGCCGAGGAATCGTCTCCACATCCAGAGAGAAGAAGCAAAGCAGGTAAGGTGGCTAGGTATGAGAATTTCATAAGAAAAAAGGAGGGAGCTCACATATAAACGTAAAAAAAGAAAAATTCTATCGATTGCTGCGGAAATAAGCCCTTAAAATTGCATTCTGGCAAATAGAAATGCCCAAGATTGCTTGGTTTAGGGGAAATCATTTTTCTGTGAATTCTTCATTGGACTTTACTCGTTGAAACCTAGAGTGCGCTGCATGAAACGCCTTTTCCTACTCGATGGCATGGCCCTGATTTATCGGGCGCACTTTGCCTTTATCCAGAATCCCATCCGTAACTCCAAAGGCGTAAACACTTCGGCGCTATACGGTTTCATCAACACCCTGCTATCGATTTTAGAAAAAGAAAACCCGACGCATCTCGGAGTTGCATTTGACACCTCGGCGCCGACTCCTCGTCACATCCGTTATCCTGCTTACAAAGCGCAGCGTGACGAAATGCCGGAGGAGCTTGCTGCGGCGATCCCGCATGTGAAAGCGCTTTGCCGTGCTTTTGCGTTGCCAGTGCTGGAAATCGATGGTTATGAGGCGGATGATTTGATCGGAACTCTGGTGAAACGCGCCGAGAAGGATGGTTTCGAATCCTACATGGTCACGCCAGATAAAGACTTCGCCCAGTTGCTTTCCGATAAAACCTTTATGTGGCGACCAGGCCGCAAGGGCACCGATCATGAAATCATCGGCTTGAAGCAACTTCCTGAAATTTGGGGAGTATCAGAGCCACACCAAATCATCGATTTGCTGGGTTTGATGGGGGATGCGTCCGACAATATTCCTGGTGTCCCAGGGATAGGGCCGAAAACCGCGCAGAAACTCATTTCAGATTTCGGCACCATCGAGAATCTTCTCAAAAAAACCGATCAATTGAAAGGCAAGCAGAAGGAAAGCATCGAGGCGAACGCGGATATGGCGGTGCTTTCAAAGGAACTCGCCACCATCATCATCGACTGCCCGCTCGAAGTATCTTGGGACGATTTGATTATGTCCCAGCGCGATGATGAAACGCTAAAGCAGCTTTTCACGGATTTTGAATTCAGGACTTTGACGAAACGACTTTTCGGCGAGGACGTGGCGGCGGATTCCATCCGCCAAGCCCAATCAGCAACCGTCGTAACTCCCACGCTCTTCGATACTTTCAAAACCATACGCGAAGTTCATCACAACTACATCCTCGCCGATACGAAATCGCTCCAGGACGAGCTATTCAAGCATCTCTCTGCGCAAAAATCTTTCTGCTTCGACATCGAAACCACTTCCTTGGATAGGCATTCTGCAAAATTGTTAGGAATCGCTTTTTCATGGAAAGCGCACGAAGGTTGGTATCTGCCGTATTCCGAACATATTCTAACTGAAGTCAAAACGGCTTTGAATTCTTGCGCTGAGAAAATTGGTCATAATTTAAAATATGATCTATCGGTTTTGCATTCGCATGGAATTGAAGTGAGAGGTCCTTTTTTTGATACGATGCTTGCCGATGCGTTGGCTGTTCCTGAGCGCAGACACAGCATGGATTATTTATCGGAAATTTTACTTGGATATACTCCAGTGAAGTTGGCGGACGTGGCGGCGGTTTCTAGCCGCCCAGCCGAGAATACTTCGGATGACCTATTTGATTTCGCTGAGAAAATAACCACCAAGTCCAAAGAGCTGGACATGCTCTCCATTCCGCTGGAAAACCTTGCGGAATATGCAGCAGAGGATGCCGATGTGACATTTCAGCTTGCTGAAAAACTCCGTCCGTTGCTTGTTCAAACAGGTCAGGATAAAATCTTTTCAGAAATCGAAGCGCCATTGTTGCCTGTTCTGGTTCGCATGGAAATGGAAGGAATTGCCATTGATCTCGCAGCGCTAAAATCCATCGGCGATGACCTCCTACAAACCATCGATCAACTCGCGAAATCGATTCAGGATCACGCCGGAACGCCGTTCAACATCGCTTCTCCAAAACAACTTGGTCAGATCTTATTTGATCATCTAAAATTGTTAGATAAAGCCAAAAAAACAAAAACCGGCCAATACAAGACTGATGAGCAAACCCTGTCTACTCTGTTAGGTTTGCATCCCATCATTGAGGAAATTCTGGAATACCGCGAGGCGACAAAATTGAAATCGACTTACCTCGATGCATTGCCAAATCACATCGCGCCGGAGACGGGTCGGATTCATACGCATTTTCATCAGCTTGTCGCAGGGACGGGCAGGCTAGCGTCTTCCGATCCGAACCTGCAAAACATTCCCGTTCGTTCGGCTGCCGGTCGGAAAATCCGTCAGGCATTTGTGCCGCGCAAGGGCTACACTTTGCTCTCTTGCGACTACTCGCAAATTGAGCTTCGCGTCATGGCAGCGCTGTCTTGTGATCCGACCATGATCACCGCTTTTCAAGACGGTGCTGACATTCATACGATCACTGCCGCGAAAGTGCACGGCGTCACCCCTGAAGAAGTTACCCGCGAGATGCGCTCTGGCGCAAAAATGGTGAACTTTGGAATCATCTACGGAATCTCGGCTTTCGGACTCTCGCAACGACTTGCAATTCCGAGGGGCGAAGCCGCCGAAATCATCGATGCTTATTTCCGAGAATATCCCGCGATCAAGGAATACATGGATCGCACCATCGCCGAGTCACGTGAAAAAGGTTACGCAGAAACTATTTCAGGCCGCCGGCGTCAATATCCCGATCTGAATTCGAGCAACGCCGGTCTCCGCCAGAATGCAGAACGCGCGGCAATCAACATGCCAATTCAAGGAACTTCAGCAGATATGATCAAAATCGCGATGATACGCATCGACGAACTCCTGCGCAAAAAGCCGTATCTAACCAAAATGTTGCTGCAGGTTCACGACGAACTCGTATTTGACCTTCATCCAGATGAGGAATCTGAGCTTGTCCCCAAAATTCTGCATATTATGGAGACGGCTTTACCGCTTCCGCATGACGTCCCGATTTTGGTTGAAAAAGGCACAGGCAAAAACTGGCTGGCCGCCCATTGAGGCGTTTTTACTCAAATTCTCATAAATGCTGATTTTCCGATAAATCTTGAAACGGTCGGCTTTTTTAGGTCGATTTGGATGCCAAAATTCAGGGGGATTTGCCTGATTTTACAGGTAGTAAAAATTTCTCAAAATAAACCTAAGAAATCTTTTTGTAGGAGCGTTTGAATCATATCTACTAGGCTTTTTCTTCTGGTATTCTAGGTGACAAGACCTGATTTATCACAAACAAAACACTCTAACTATGTCCCTTCACGTTCAACTCAGCCCCGAAGCTCTTGAAAACCTTCGCAGACAAAAGAGAAATTCGACGATTTCATCCCTCTTGGTTTCTTTCCTGGTCGTAGCTTCGATCTTCCTGATTATGGGTTTCTTCTTCATCAACATACAGGTGAAAGAAACCCCCACTATCGTGACCTATGAGGCCTCAACGCCTGACGAGAACCAAATCGAAGAGAAAAAAGTCAACACTCAGGTTCAGAGAAAGCCATCGGCGCCATCCAGTTCAATGACCAAAGTGATCGCTGCATCCAACTCCACCTCTCCGGTTTCCATTCCAGTTCCGGATGTTGATGTGACCACCCCGAGCATGGATTTCGGTGATGGCGAAGATTTCGGTGGCGGCTGGGGCAGTGCTGGTGACTTCGGCTCTGGTGGCGGGTTTAGTAAAATCCCTTCCACGATGCGTAAACGCTGCGATCCGCAAGAACGCATGAGGCGCCTCAAAGAAGCTGGTGGCACTGAACAGGGAGAAAAAGCGGTGGTGAATGCTCTGGATTTCCTCCAAAAAACTCAAAGTGCTGATGGTAGCTGGGAACAAAGTTATCCCATCGCGATGACAGGTTTTGCGCTCCTTACCTACTTAGGTCATTGCGAAACTCCTCAATCGAAAAAATATGGCGACACGGTTTTGAAAGCCATCACCTATCTTGTAAATCAGGGAGTTAAAGCTGATGGTTATCTAACTAACGCGAATGACCATGGTGCAGTCTATGAGCATGCAATAGCTACTTACGCACTTGCAGAAGCTTACACATTCTGTAGCAAATTAAATATTAAGATTCCAGACCTCGATAAAGTTGTAAAAAAAGCGGGAGATAGAGTCATGAAAGGTCAAGCACCAGGAGGTGGTTGGCATTACGGATACGCACAGGCTGGGGGCGGTGATAACTCCGTCGGCTTCTGGCAGATCCAAGCTATGAAAGCCTGTAAGCACACAGGTCTTTGGAAAGACGGTGAGTTCAAAAAACATTCAAGACTGGCTCTAGATTTCCTGAAATCTGTTCAAGGAGCAGACGGTGCGATTGGATATCGTACTGATCCTAATAGAAGTCCCGGTCTAACTGGTGGAGGTGTCCTTGCCTTTCAGATCTGGGGCGAAGGTTCTTCAAAAGAAGCTAAAAAAGGCGTCGATTGGATTACAAAGAACGCCAAATTCACATGGGGTGGTCATGATGCCAATCTCTACTATCACTATTATATGATTCAAGCGATGTTGAACCATGGTGGTAAAGAATGGGATAAATACAATGACATGATCAGAGATCCATTGATTAAAGCTCAGAATCCAGATGGTTCTTGGACTCAGAATGTTGGTGGCCATGGTCCGAGAGGAATCCATATGGCAACTTGTTTGGCGGCCCTCTCCTTAGAAGCTTACTATCGCTTCCTTCCAGGTAGTGAGAAATAAGAAATTTTAAATTACGTTTTAACAAAAATCCTCAACCTGTCTAACAAGTTGGGGATTTGCCTGATTTTACAGGTAGTAAAAATTTCTCAAAATAAACCTAAGAAATCTTTTTGTAGGAGCGTTTGAATCATATCTACTAGGCTTTTTCTTCTGGTATTCTAGGTGACAAGACCTGATTTATCACAAACAAAACACTCTAACTATGTCCCTTCACGTTCAACTCAGCCCCGAAGCTCTTGAAAACCTTCGCAGACAAAAGAGAAATTCGACGATTTCATCCCTCTTGGTTTCTTTCCTGGTCGTAGCTTCGATCTTCCTGATTATGGGTTTCTTCTTCATCAACATACAGGTGACAGAAACCCCCACCATCGTGACCTATGAGGCCTCAACGCCTGACGAGAACCAAATCGAAGAGAAAAAAGTCAACACTCAGGTTCAGAGAAAGCCATCGGCTCCATCCAGTTCGATGACCAAAGTGATCGCCGCATCCAACTCCACCTCTCCGGTTTCCATTCCAGTTCCGGATGTTGATGTGACCACCCCGAGCATGGATTTCGGAGATGGCGAAGATTTCGGTGGCGGCTGGGGCAGTGCTGGTGACTTCGGTTCCGGTGGCGGGTTTAGTAAAATCCCTTCCACGATGCGTAAACGCTGTGATCCACAGGACCGGATGAGACGTCTCAAGGAGTCCGGCGGCACTGAACAGGGAGAAAAAGCTGTAGTTGCTGCTTTGGATTACCTTAAAAAAACCCAAAATGCTGATGGTAGCTGGGATACAGCTCATCACGTGGCTATGACGGGTCTGTCTCTTCTTGCTTATCTTGGTCATTGCGAAACTCCTCAATCGAAAAAATATGGCGATACTGTCCTCAAAGCGATCATGTATTTGGTGAATACAGGATTAAAGAACCAAGATGGTGTGCTCTGCACGGGACGGGGTCATGGAGCTGTCTATGAGCACGGGATCGCCACCTACGCGCTCGCTGAGGCTTACACGTTCTGCAGCAAATTGAACATCAAGATTCCGGACTTGGATAAAGTCACCAAAAAAGCCGGGGATTTATTGATGGAAGGTCAAACTCCAGTTGGCGGATGGCTTTACGGTTACGCGAAGGGAGGAAGCGGAGATAATTCTGTCGGATACTGGCAAATTCAAGCCATGAAAGCATGTAAGCACACAGGTCTCTTCAAAGAAAGTGATCTCAAGAAGCATTCAAAACTCGCTCTCGAGTGGCTTGAAAAAGTCCAAGGCGCAGACGGTGCTATCGGATATAATAGTAACCCTGCTCAATATCCCGGCCTAACGGGTGGAGGAGTTCTTGCTTTCCAAATGTGGGACGAAGGTAATCACAAATCCGTCAAAAAGGGGGTCGAATGGATCGAAAAAAACGGTACGTTTGATCCGAAAGCTCTCAATAACGACCGCCACCCATCAAGTCTGTATTACCACTATTACCACATGCAAGCGATGATGAATTACGGGGGTAAAGAATGGGACAAATATAACAAAATGGTTAGAGATCCATTAATCGAAGCTCAGGCTAAAGATGGATCATGGAACCTACCATGCGGATCCCACGGAGCAGTCACACAGCTCCACATGAGCACATGCCTAGCAACTTTGATGTTGGAAGTTTACTATCGCTTCCTTCCAGGTAGCGCAAAATAAGATTTCTTGAGTAAAAAACTCTTCGAATCTCATCCTCAACTCGTTATCCCGAGTTGGGGATTTTTTATGAGGCTGATTTGGTTGGCCGCTGCTCAATAAACGTCGCGGAGTCACGTGACAAAGGCTACGCCGAAACGCTTTCAGGCCACCGCCGCCACTATCCCGATCATAATTCCAGCTACATCATCCTAGAATCCGCCTAAGCGACAGAATCTAAAATTTGGCGTCAAGTTAACAAGTTAAGGCAGATTTGTGGAGCCCATTAGGAAGCGGTCACATTCGCGAGCAGCACCACGACCTTCGTTGATTGCCCAGACAACGAGTGATTGTCCACGGCGTACGTCACCCGCAGCAAAGACACCGGGAACATTGGTTGTGAAGGTGCCATGCTCAGCTTTAATGTTAGAGCGGGCGTCGGTCTCTAGGGCGAATTTTTCAATCACTTGATTTTCGGGCCCCGTGAAGCCCATTGCGAGAAGTGCCAGTTGGCATGGAATCACCCGAAGTGTACCGGGAACATCTTTGGGGCTGAAGCGGCCTTGCTCGTCTTGGGCCCACTCGATATCGACGATTTCGAGCCCATCGAGATTACCTGCAGCGTCTTTGAGAAAACGCTTGGTTTGGACGAGATAGTGACGTGGATCCCTGCCTTGAAGTGCATTAGCCTCTTCTTGGCCGTAGTCCATTTTGTAAATCTTAGGCCACTCGGGCCATGGGTTGTTCGCAGCGCGCTTATCGGGAGGTTGCGGCATGATTTCTAGTTGGATGACGCTTTTGCAACCGTGTCGTAAACTGGTGCCAACGCAGTCGGTACCGGTATCGCCCCCGCCGATCACTACCACATCTTTGCCCGTGGCGTTGAGAGCTGGGTTGGTGCCGTCAAAATGGTGATCGAGTTGATAGCGTGTGTTAGCGGTGAGGAATTCCATCGCCATGAAGACGCCCATGGCATCGCGATTTTCGATAGGGAGGTCGCGCCCTGCAGTGGCGCCGCAGCAAAGGACTACTGAGTCAAACTCGGCACGCAGACGCTCCGCAGTCCAATCAGTGTCTTTGCCGATGCAGATTCCAGTTTTAAATTCGATACCTTCTTCTGCGAGTAAATCGACTCGACGTTGAACGACGAGTTCTTTATCGAGCTTCATGTTAGGGATGCCATACATGAGTAATCCACCAACTCTGTCCTCGCGTTCGAAGACGGTTACATGATGGCCCGCTTGGTTGAGTTGGTCAGCGCATGCGAGACCGGCAGGTCCAGAGCCTACAACAGCAACTTTTTTGCCAGTGCGGGTTGCGGGGATGCGTGCGACCACCCAGCCTTCTGCCCAGCCTCGATCAATGATGGCACACTCATTGTTTTTAATGGTGACAGCGGGCTCGATCACGCTGAGAACGCATGATCCTTCACAAGGTGCAGGGCAAACGCGACCCGTGAATTCAGGAAAGTTATTTGTTTTGTGGAGCCGTTGAAGCGCTTCCTTCCAGCGTCCTCGAAAAATTAGATCATTCCACTCTGGAATGAGGTTATTGACTGGACAACCGCTTGCCATGCCAGAAACCATGTGACCGGTGTGGCAGAAAGGCGTTCCACAATCCATACAGCGCGAGCCTTGTGCCCTTTGTTGTTTCTCGTCGGGATGAATTTTGAACTCGCGCCAATTCTTGATGCGCTCGAGTGGTGCTGCTTCTGCGTCGGTTACGCGTGGCACTTCCATGAATCCTGTAGGCTTACCCATATAATTGAAATTTAGAACGTTGAATGTTAGTTGCCCCCGACACGAGCGAGGTCTTTGAGATTCTCTTCAAAAGCCGCCATCGCAGCCTCGTCGCCTGTGAGCCCTTGCTCCTCGACTTTTCGAAATGCTTCTAACATCCGTTCGTAGTCGCGGGGAAGCACTTTGAAAAACTTGGGAAGTTGAGAATCCCAATTTTCTAATAATGACTTTCCTAGTGGTGATGCGGTGTAGACCACGTGTTTCTCAATTGTAGCCTTCACCAAGTGGATGTCCTTGTCCGCGCATTCGATGAGGCGGTAGAGATTGACCATTTCAGGGTTGAGGCGCTTCTCAAATAAGCCGTCGATGTCATAGACATAGGCGACTCCGCCGGACATTCCCGCCGCGAAGTTTCGACCCGTTTCTCCAAGAACGACGACTTGACCACCGGTCATGTATTCGCATCCATGATCGCCTATGCCTTCGACGACGGCGGAGGCTCCTGAATTTCTCACACAGAAGCGTTCACCCGCTTGGCCATTGATGTAAACTTCTCCGCTAGTCGCGCCGTAGAGTGCGACGTTGCCGATGATGATGTTTTCCTCGGCTTTGAAGTGGGAATTCTTGGTTGGATAGATGATCACCTTGGCACCTGATAGGCCTTTGCCAACGTAGTCGTTGGCATCGCCTTCGAGACGGAAAGTCATGCCTGGAGGAGTGAATGCGGCGAAGGATTGACCAGCACTACCAGTGAATTTGAGTTCGATGGTGTCTTCCGGAAGACCCTTGCTACCATATTTTCGTGAGACTTCACTGCCGGTGATCGTGCCAACAACACGATTCACGTTGATGATAGGCAGTTCCACGCGGACGTGCTCGCCGCGCTCGATGGCGGGCTTACAGAGGGTCAGTAAGTGAGTGTTGTCGAGCGCATCTTTAAGACCATGGTCTTGTTCGATTTGATGGTAGCCACCAACTTCTTCGCCGACGTCAGGCTTGTGGAAAATGCTGGTGAGATCCACTCCGTTAGCCTTCCAGTGTGCTGTCGCTTCGTTGGTATCTAGGCATTCCACGCGACCGACCATTTCGTTGATGGTGCGGAAACCCAGTTCGGCCATGATTTCGCGGAATTCCATGGCGATGAACGTCATGAAATTGACGACATGTTCAGGTTTGCCTTCGAAGTTTTTACGAAGTTCAGGATCTTGAGTGGCGATGCCGACTGGACAGGTGTTTTTCTGACAGACACGCATCATCAAGCAGCCCACCGTGACGAGGGGAGCCGTTGCGAACCCATACTCTTCGGCACCGAGCAGTGTAGCGATAGCAACATCACGACCGGTTTTTAACTGTCCATCCGTTTCGAGAACCACACGGCTGCGAAGGTCGTTGAGGAGGAGAATCTGGTTAGTTTCTGCTAGGCCGAGTTCCCATGGAGCGCCAGCATTGAATATCGAGGACGAAGGCGATGCGCCCGTGCCGCCGTCGTGGCCAGAAATGAGGATCACGTCGGCATGGGCTTTAGCCACGCCTGCTGCGATTGTGCCAACTCCGACTTCTGCGACGAGTTTCACATTGATACGTGCACGCGTGTTGGAGTTCTTGAGGTCGTGAATCAGTTCTGATAGATCTTCGATTGAGTAAATGTCATGGTGCGGTGGCGGAGAGACGAGACCTACACCGGGGGTCGAATAGCGGACTTTGGCGATCCATGGATAGACCTTGGAGCCTGGGAGTTCGCCACCTTCGCCGGGCTTGGCTCCTTGGGAAATTTTGATTTGGATTTCGTCAGCGTTGACGAGATATTCGCCAGTCACCCCGAACCGGCCGGAGGCGACTTGTTTGATCGCGGAGCGTTTGCTGTCACCGTTTGCCATCGTGACGAAACGTTCTGGGTCTTCACCCCCTTCACCGGTATTTGATTTGCCGCCGATGCGGTTCATGGCGATCGCGAGCGTTTCGTGCGCTTCCTGCGAGATTGATCCGTAGGACATGGCACCAGTTTTAAAGCGTTTGGTGATTGATTCGATCGATTCGACTTCATCGATAGGCACAGGTTTGCGTGTAGCGCGGAATTTCATCAAACCACGCAGGGTGGAAAGATTTTCGCTCTGGTCGTTCACTTTTTTTGCATACTGTTTGAAGACCTCGTAGCTACCCGTGCGAGTTGCTTTTTGCAGCAAGTGAATGGTTTCTGGGTTGAAAAGATGGAACTCGCCATCGCTGCGCCATTGATAGACGCCACCAGTGTCGAGTGCTGCGTCCTCTGCCTCGATGTGGCGGTCTGGGAATGCTTGGCGGTGACGAATAAGTGCTTCTTCAGCAACTTTTTCGATATCAGATCCCTCGCAGCGGCTGGATGTGCCGCAGAAATATCGGTTCACCAAGTCGGTCGACAGACCGATGGTTTCAAAAATTTGTGCACCACGATAAGATGCCACCGTGGATATTCCCATTTTCGCCATGGTTTTGACAACACCTTTGATCGAGCCCTTGAGGAAATTGTAAGTTGCCTTTTCAAGAGTAATATCTAACATATCTTCCTCGATCATTTTGTGGATCGATTCAAAGGCCATGTATGGGTTGATTGCGTCTGCACCATAGCCAATCAATGTAGAGAAGTGATGGACTTCGCGAGCCTCGCCGGTTTCGAGAATGATAGAGACTCGGGTGCGAGTGCCTTTGCCGACAAGGTAGTGGTGGATTCCACCCATCAACAACAGAGTTGGAATGGCAGCTAGGTCGTGATTGATACCTCGATCTGATAGAATGATGATATTGCATCCGTCTGTGATCGCAGAGTCGGCATTTTTGCAGATTTGTTCAAATGCAGATTCAAGTCCTTCACCACCTTGGTTGGATGGGAAAAGTGCGTCGAGTGTGATGGATTTAAATCCATCAAGATTGATCTCACGAAGACGAGCGAGTGCTTCGTTGTCGATGAGAGGATTATCCAAGCGAACCATTCGGCAGCTTTGTGGTCCTGGTGCGAGTAGGTTGGACTCCGATCCAATGAAGGTTTCGGTGGAGGTGACGAGTTCTTCGCGGATGCAGTCGAGTGCTGGGTTGGTGACCTGTGCGAAAATCTGTTTGAAATATTGATAGAGATGTTTCGGCTTGCTGGAAAGAACCGCGAGTGGCGTGTCGTTGCCCATCGAGGAAATCGGTTGGACGCCGGACGAAGCCGTGGGTCCTAGCAACATCCGAAGGTCTTCGTATGTATAGCCGAATGCAAGTTGGCGTTCGAGGATGCGGTCGGGTTCTATCGTCTTTGGAGTTTTCGCTGCGGGAAGGTCTTTGAGAGTGATCCTATTTTCATCTAACCATTTTCGGTAAGGTTTGGCTAAGTAGACACGCTTCTTTACCTCCTCGTCGGGGACAATGCGACCTTCCTTCATGTCCACAAGAAACATTCGCCCGGGGCGAAGGCGACCTTTTTCAATGATGGTCATCGGATCTAGATCTGGCACGACACCAACTTCTGAGGCCATAATGACGAGATCATCATTGGTGACATAGTAGCGGCTTGGACGCAGGCCATTACGGTCGAGGACGGCGCCAATTTGTTGGCCATCAGAAAAAGTGATAGAAGCTGGACCATCCCAAGGTTCCATCATGCAAGCGTGGAATTCATAAAACGCTTTTTTTTCCTCGTCCATCATGGTGTGATGCTCCCATGGTTCGGGGATCATCATCATCATCGCGTGGACGAGATCGTAGCCACCGTAATGCAAAAATTCTAAGGCATTATCGAATCGCGCTGAGTCCGATCCGTCTTCGTTGATGACAGGGAAGATGTTCTCGATGTCCGTTCCAAAAAGGTCGGATTGGCAGAGTGCCTGACGCGCCTTCATGAAGTTTGCATTGCCCATGACGGTATTGATTTCTCCGTTGTGAGCGATGAAGCGGTTTGGGTGAGCTCGCGACCAGCTTGGAAACGTGTTCGTGGAGAAGCGGGTATGCATCAGCGCGAGAGCCGACTCGTAATCTGGATCGAGTAGATCTGGAAAATAAGTGGAAAGTTGACAAGGGGTGAGCATGCCTTTGTAGACCATGGTCCTAGCAGAAAGACCGGTGACGTAATGGTAATCTGCGCCTGGGAAAGAATTCCCCTTGTTGCCATGGACGTCGCGAAATTGGTTTGGCACTTCGTTGTTACGGATCCAAGCGCCTACGCGCTTGCGGATGACATAAAGCTTGCGCTCGAAGTCCATCGGGTCGGTGATGTCGGGGCTTTTACCGATAAAGATTTGCTTGATAACCGGTTCGTAGCGGCTGGATGTTTTCCCTAACAGTTCGCTTTTTACTGGGACGGTGCGCCAGCCGAGAAATTTTTGGCCTTCCTCACGCACTACAAGTTCAAAGACTTGCATCGCGACTTCGCGCACCGAGGCCTCAGGAGAGAAAAATATGCAACCAGAGCCGTAATCGCCCTCTGGTGGGAGTTCGACGCCCTTTTTTGCCATTTCCCGACGCAAGAACTTGTCCGGCATTTGAGTGAAGATTCCAGCGCCATCTCCTGTGGCTGGATCAGATCCGCTTGCGCCACGGTGGTCCATTTGGTTATTCATCGTTAGGGTTTTCACGATGATATCATGGGAGCGTTTGCCTTTTAAATGCGCGATGAAGCCGACGCCGCAGGCGTCTTTTTCGCGAGACGGGTGCCAGAGTCCTTGGGGTTGGGGCCAGCCGTGTGGAGATAACTTAGATATGGGCATTGAATTGGTAAGGAATTGTGAGGAAATCTAAACACATCGTGTTGTGGTGCAAGGCAGAGATTTTAAAAATTAGTGAGTATCTGTCGGCGTGGTTGCTTGAACTAACCGCTGAGTAATTCAAATAACATTCAAGACGGGCGTAAAGTTGCTTTCCGTGGCCGATACTGTCAAGACTCAGCGACTATATGCTTTGGTCTATGTTAATCAAATATTAGTAATAAACTACCGACTATACATGTGACTTGCGCATTTTTTAACTACCGGGCAAATTTAATTTTGAACACTAGGTATAAAATTAAAGGGGCTGTACTAGCTAAGGACTAGTGGTGTGACTCTTTATACCAATGTTTAAGCTGGTTTAGTAGCTTTTTGTGGTCTCCTCCGTTGAAGCGCCATTCACACTCCTTTAAAAACCAATAAAAGTTCT